>JANLWF010000031.1:0-16010 GCA_031364385.1 Methylotenera sp. | reverse complement strand
AAAGCCTTAATATGGACAATAAACTGATGCAAAAACTCGCTGAGCAACTTTACGGCGTGGCAGATTTTATGCGTAATAAACCCTAATAAACAAGTTAAAACTAAAATAATGTTAGGGGCAGTAGTAGATTAGCCTAAATATTAAGCTAATCTACTACTGCCCCAAGTTTTATCTGAACTACATGGAGGTATTATATAGGCAACAAGTAAGCTTGAGCGGGGTAGTATTTTCACTATGACTATTCACATCAAGATGCTCAAATTGGTTGAGCAAAACAATGCAGCTATTTTAGATACTTTAGAAAATCTCTAAAAATGAAGACAGCTTTGATTATAGAATATAACGAAAATAATTTGAATTGATCCGATTATATTGCAACAGGCGCGATACGAAACGCGTTTTGCCAAGACAGGGTTAGAAGGTGCGCAACAAGCTTTGAGCATTCCACCAGATTTTATAGTTTTAGATATACAATTGCCAGATATTAAGTGTATTAGAAGTGTTAAAGCGCATTCGTGCGTGTGCAGTGGGTTAAGGTATGCCTAATAATGACTTCATATGCTTTGTCAGGCGATCAAGAAAACTTGTTGGCTGCGGGCTGTAGCGCCTATATTGAAAAGCAAATTGAAGCAGTGATTGGCACAAAAGCTATAACCAAAGAAACCGTAACCAAAGGTGTCGAAAGTAAAACTAAAAGTAGTGAAAGTAAAAATGAAAATTCTAATTGCTGAAGATATTGAAAGTTCAAGAGTTTTATTAGAAACTGTATTGGCTGCAGAAGGCTATGAAGTAGTTGCTTTTGAAAATGGATTAAAAGCCTTGGCCTATCTACAAACGCAAATTGTAGATTTAATTATATCTGATATATTAATGCCAGAAATGGATGGTTACGGCTTATGCAGAGCTGTTAAGCAAAACCTTTACTTGCAAAATATCCCTTTAATTTTTTACACTGCCACTTATACCTCACCTCAAGATGAGCGTTTCGCACTCTCGCTGGGTGCCACTAAGTTTTTAGTAAAACCTATGGCTAGTCTAGATTTGCTAAAAGTGGTTGCGAATGTGATTAACTCGGATGAAAAGGCGGGTGCGCCAAGAAGTCGCGGTTTATATCGAGGCAGTCCATTAAAATTAGATAAGCAATACGCTGAACGGGTGCGCTCTAAACTTGATGAAAAAGTACTGGAGGCGGAAGAAGAAAGACAAAAACTCATTGAAAGCGAGGCTCGTTTTCGAGATTATGCCGAAGCTTCTGCAGATTGGTTTTGGGAATCTGACAGTGAGTTAAAAATTAACGCCCTTACTGGGGGTCCTGCAGGTTTAAGTTTCTTCAGTCTGAATGATTTGGTTGAATCTTGCCACAGCCACACTCCTAGCGAAATGCTCAAAACTTTGCTGGAGCATAAACGCTTTGCAGATTTTGTGGTGCACTTTACCGATGAAACTGGCAAATTGGTGTATCTGCGGGTTTCTGGTAAGCCGATATTTGCCAGTGATGGCAACTTTTCTGGCTATCGCGGCGTAGGACGCGATGTGAGCGAAACCATGGCACTTAACCGACGCGTGGAGTTTTTGGCATCACATGATGAGCTGACTGGCTTGCCTAATCGCAGCCTGTTTCGGCAGCGTTTAGAACACGCTATAGCTAAGGCTGAACGCACTGGCCAGCAAGTGTTACTGCTATTTTTTGATTTGGATCACTTTAAGTTAGTTAACGATACTCTGGGGCATGAAGCGGGCGACCAATTGTTGTTGATGGCGACTAAGCGTATTGCTGAGAAAGCCCGCGCTACAGATGTTTTATGTAGATTGGGTGGGGATGAATTTGTAATGGTGATGGAGGGCGCATCGCCTCAGGATGGGCATCGTTTGGTACGCGATATAATTGCGGCTTTTTCAATGCCATTTGAAATTAAAAAACAGCGAGTGTATTGCACGACTAGCATTGGTGTGAGCGTATATCCAGATGATACTACAGACCCGCAAACTTTAATTGTATATGCAGATTTGGCCATGTATCGTGCCAAACAAAGTGGCCGTAACGATTTTGAGTTTTACACTAGCAAC
Source organism: Methylotenera sp. (assembly GCA_031364385.1). Taxonomy (GTDB): domain Bacteria; phylum Pseudomonadota; class Gammaproteobacteria; order Burkholderiales; family Methylophilaceae; genus Methylotenera_A. Next base: position 13,943 of record JANLWF010000031.1, on the reverse strand, counting down.
CTTAACTTTATCGCCCACCAATGGCTAGATATGGAAAATGGAATTCGTCATGCGCTAACAGATAATCAGTTTTTTTTGCTGTATCAGCCGCAAATTGAAAACGATAAAAATAAGTTAGTAGGCATGGAAGTATTGCTTAGGTGGCGTCACCCTGAGCGCGGGCTGATACCGCCTTTGGAGTTTATGAAAATATCCGAGCAATCGTCGTTAATCAACCAAATAGGCGAATTCGTGCTAGATGCAACTTGTAAGCAAATGCGTGTTTGGTTAGATAAGGGCTTAAATGTGCCGCGTGTTTCACTTAATATTTCTGCTCGGCATTTGCGCGCAGATGGTTTAAGCAAAACTTTAATTTCAATTACGTCTAAACATGGCATCTCACCCGAAATGCTGTGCATTGAAATTACCGAGCATGCCCTGTTAGAAGAGGGTGACACGGTTAAACAAAACATGAAGCTCATTAAAGACGCTGGGTTTAGTATCTCTTTAGATGATTTTGGTATGGGGCATACGTCGCTGCTGTATCTTAAGCGTTGGGCGGTAGATGAAGTAAAAATAGACCGTACATTCGTTGATGGCTTGGTCAATAGCATGGAAGACCGAGTGATTGTAAAAGCGATTGTGGCACTGGCAGACGCGCTAGGATTGGCATTGGTGGGCGAGGGCGTAGAAAATCAAATGCAAGCGGATATTTTGGCCGCCAGTGGCTGTAAAAATGTGCAGGGCTATTTTTATTCTCAACCGCTTGTGCCGAAAGAGATGGAAGCGTGGCTAAAAAAGGGTAGGGCTTAAATAAGTTTATTTACTAATCCCTACTATTTTTTTGACCGCGCCAAAGCTGAGTACAACTATTTACTAGTCCTTAAGCCGCCTAGCAAAGCCGCGACAGGCGCTTTACGATTGATGCTAGGCATATTATTTGCACTATCAGCACTCATTATAGCTGGCTCATAAGGCTTATCAAACCAAGGGTCTGCAGCAGGCTTTTTAAAGTGGGAACGCAGTCTAGGCGGGTTTTTTTCGCTAACACCACGACCAGCAGTTTCTCCAGCTGTTGCATGGCTGGCTTTATATGCGCCAAGTTTTACGTCAGCTTTTAAGTAGGCTTTTACGTCAGCTTTTTCTTTAATTATCACGCGCTTAATCAATTTTTCAATTTCAGCTAAATATTTTTCTTCATCTTCGCATACAAATGATATTGCAACACCGCTAGCACCCGCGCGGCCTGTGCGGCCAATGCGGTGCACATAATCTTCTGGTGCTGATGGAATTTCGTAGTTAATCACCATTGGCAAATCGCTAATGTCTAAGCCGCGCGCTGCCACGTCGGTAGCCACCAAAGCAGTGATTTTGCCAGCTTTAAAGGCTTCCAATGCCTCTAAACGTTCTTTCTGGGATTTGTCACCATGAATTGATTCAGCCGCAATGCCTTCTTTTTGCATCGCACGACTTAAGCGACTAGCGGTTATTTTGGTTTTAGTGAAAATAATCACTTGCTTGCCATCTTCCGCCTGCAATAACTGCGTCAGCAGCGCTTGTTTTTTACTTTGCTCAACCAAATACACTTTTTGTGTGACGTTTTCCGCCGTTGCGTTGCTGCGCGCTACTTCTATCAACGTGGGGTTGGTTAAGAAGTCATCTGCTAACTTTTTGATTTCATTTGAGAAAGTGGCTGAGAACATTAAGTTTTGCCGCTGCTTTGGCAACAAAGCCAAAATGCGTTTTAAATCGGGCATAAAGCCCATGTCCAGCATTCTATCGGCTTCATCTAGCACCAAAATTTGCACTTGGCCAAGGTTAAGCGTTTTTTGCTCAACGTGATCGAGCAAGCGCCCTGGTGTTGCCACCAAGATCTCTATACCAGTTTTTAAATGTGGCGTTTGCGTTTTAATATCTACACCACCAAACACGACTAAACTTTTTAGCGGCGTATGCTTGGCATAAACTTTAATACTTTCTTCTACTTGAATTGCCAGTTCACGCGTAGGTGTAAGCACCAGTGCGCGTATTGGGTGCTTAGCAGGGCTTGTGCTACTGCTTGCAAACGGCAACAGTTTCTGCAAAATCGGCAGCGCAAATGCCGCCGTTTTACCTGTGCCTGTTTGCGCACCCGCCATTAAATCTTTGCCTTGTAAAGCCAATGGAATGGCTTGGGTTTGAATTGGTGTTGGCGTGGTGTAGCCAGTCTCGCTAATCGCCTTTAATAAAGGTGCTGCGAGGCCTAATGTATTAAAATCAGGCGCATCAAATTTCACTTCAATCGCTGTAGACATAGTTTCCATTAAGCAAAGCTGCGTGGACGACGTGGTGTGCTATCCCCAGCGCTGCGAGCAGTGCCTGAAGCAGGTCGGTCGTTGCTGCGTTGTGGACGTGGATTACCAAATTTTTCACCAGTGTTAGCACGAGGAGCATCACTACGAGGAGCAGAGCTTCTGCTTTCGTTGCGACCACCATCAGAACGGCTAGGGCGTGTACCAAAACCGCCTTCAGGCTTACGTGCGTATGGTTTCGGTGCCGCGCCTCTATCATTAGAAGCTCTGTCACCACTAGTCTTACCGCCAAAACCTTTACTTAATTCACGTGCAAATTGCATGTCGGTGTCTTTAGTGTAACTGCGGCTGTTGCCGTTCACTTCGCCTGATGCATCGCGCGGAGTGCGATTGCCAGCAGCTTCATTGTTGCTGCCAAAACGCTCGCGATTTGGTGCATCATTGCGTGCTGGACGGTCTGAGAAAGCAGGCCTGTCACCAAAGCTGCGTGCTGGACGCGCGCCATCTTGTGTGCGCTCTTTATTGCGGTCGTTAAAGCCACCGCTTCTTGGACCATAAGATTTTTCACCATCCGCACGTCCAGCTGGTTTTTCACCCATGATACGGTCGCCGAAGCTAGCGCGGTTATTGTCGCGCGGTTGATAACCTCCACGGCCACCTGGCGCATGTGAACGTTCGCCACGGTTTGATCGCTCAGAGCCACGACTGCCGCCAGATTTTCCAGCACCGTCCATTTTAATCGCACGTTTTGGCTCAAAACCTTCAATCACGGTTGGGGTCATGCCGTTGCCAGTAAACTGCTCAATTTTGCGTAAAATATGTCTATCCATATTCGATGCAAATGAAATTGCGATACCACTAGCACCCGCGCGGCCTGTACGACCGATACGATGCACATAATCTTCTGCAAATTTTGGTAAATCGTAGTTAATCACGTGTGAAATGCCTTGCACATCAATACCGCGTGCAGCTACGTCAGTCGCCACCAACACTTTTACATCCCCTTGACGCAATTTTGTTAGCGTGCGGTTACGCGCGCCCTGTGTCATATCGCCATGCAAAGCTGCTGTTTTGTGGCCTGCGGCGTACAAGTCTTCTGCCAGCAAGTCGGCGTGGCGCTTAGTGCTGGTGAAAATAATCGCTTGATTCATGTCTGCTGCAATCAACAAATGCTCAAGCAATTTGTTTTTGTGCGTCATGTCATCTACATAATGCAAACGCTGCTCAATGTTAGCGTGTTTTTCTTTTTGACCCGCCACTTGAATGGTTTTTGGGTTTTTCAAGATTTGTTTGGCAATACGTGCGATGTCGCCATCTAGTGTTGCCGAGAATAATAAGGTTTGGCGCTCAGCTGTCAATTGGCTGCAAATGCGCTCAACATCAGGCAAAAAGCCCATGTCCAGCATACGATCCGCTTCATCTAAAATCAACATTTGTAAGCGCGTTAAATCAATACGGCCGCGCTCCATATGGTCTAGCAAGCGACCTGGCGTTGCTACTAAAATATCGAGCGGTTGTGATAATAATTTGTTTTGTAGTGGGTAAGGCATACCGCCGACTATACTCACAGTGCGGGCACGGATGAATTTACCGTATTTGCGCGTGGCTTCATTCACTTGTGCAGCCAATTCGCGCGTTGGTACAAGCACTAAAATACGCGGGCCGCGGCTTTTAAGTGCGTGTGGTGTGGCTAATAAATTTAGCGCTGGCAGCATAAAGGCTGCGGTTTTGCCTGTTCCCGTTTGGGCAGAGGCCATTAAGTCATGACCTTCGGTAATCACAGGAATAGCTTGCGCTTGGATAGCGGTTGGGGTGGTGTAGCCAGACTCTTCAATAGCACGAAGGATGGCAGAGTCAAGATTTAACGATTCAAAAGACATTAAGGTGTCCCTTTCAAAAATAGCAAAAAGGGCGCAAGCAAGCACATAAATGTTGAGGCTATTAAAAAATAGCGAATATCAACATAAAACGCGTAAAGCACAGTATTTATAAAACAGTATAAAAATGCTTTTTACCAGCGCACGGGCACAGCCGCTAACCAGTAAAAGATAGACTAAACTTACGGTCTAAAGAATAGTTGCTTCAAAATTTCGCGAGCAACAGAGGGTCAGGGCGATGAATCTAAAACTTTAATTTAATAGTGTAAAAGCTTTAAGTTGTGCGCATTATAGTCATAAAATCCAATAAGTCAACGATTTATTGGCGCGATGTCTTATGAATAAGCGTGAATAAATGCTTAAGTGTGTTAAAATCGCGCCCTTTCAAACACACGGCAGTTCACATGTCTACTATCCCAAATTCTCGTAATCTGCGCAACGTCGCAATTATCGCCCACGTTGACCATGGTAAAACCACCATGGTAGATAAACTTTTACAGCAAGCCGGCACGTTTGCCTCGCACCACGCCGTAGTAGAGCGCGTGATGGACAGCAACGATCTTGAAAAAGAGCGTGGCATTACCATTTTGGCCAAAAATACTGCCGTGGTTTACGAAGGCACTCATATCAACATCGTCGATACGCCAGGCCATGCCGACTTTGGCGGCGAAGTAGAGCGTGTATTGGGCATGGTAGATGGCGTTGTTTTACTAGTAGATGCGGTTGAAGGCCCAATGCCGCAAACACGTTTTGTAACTAAAAAGGCGCTGGCGCTAGGTTTAAAGCCAATCGTGGTAATCAATAAAGTAGATCGCCCAGGCGCACGTTGCGATTGGGTAATCAACCACACTTTTGATTTGTTCGCTAATTTAGGCGCAACCGATGAGCAATTAGATTTCCCAGTGGTGTACGCATCGGCCATCAACGGTTATGCCATGCTAGACATGAAAACGCCAAGTGACAATATGCGTGCGCTGTTCGACACCATTTTAAGCCACGTAAAACCACCCGTCGGCGACCCAGAAGCACCGTTACAATTACAAATTTCTGCGCTAGATTATTCAACTTACACGGGCCGCCTAGGCGTTGGTCGTGTGCGTAACGGTAAAGTGAAACCTGGCCAAGCGGTGACGGTTATGAACGAAGATAAACAAATCGCCACGGGTAAAATCAACCAAGTGCTTGGCTTTGCAGGCCTAGAGCGCGTGCCAGCAGAAGAAGCGCTGGCGGGCGACATTGTGATTATTTCTGGTTTAGACGATATTGGTATTGGCTTTACTATATGCGACCGCGAAAAACCAATGGGCTTGCCGCATTTAGGCGTGGATGAACCGACTTTGACCATGGACTTTATGGTGAACACATCACCGCTTGCTGGTACAGAAGGTAAATTTGTAACCAGCCGCCAAATTCGAGATCGCTTAACCAAAGAATTGCTAGTGAACGTTGCTTTGCGCGTGGACGAAACCGAAGATGCGGATATATTCCGCGTTTCTGGTCGTGGTGAGTTGCATTTAACTATTTTGCTTGAGACGATGCGCCGCGAAGGCTTCGAGATGGCAGTAGGTAAACCAAAAGTGGTTTACCGCGAAATTAATGGTGAAAAATGTGAGCCGTATGAAATTTTAACCGTAGATTTAGAAGATGAGCACCAAGGCGCAGCGATGGAAGAACTCGGTCGCCGCCGTGGTGAAATGCAAAACATGGAATCTGACGGCAATGGCCGCACGCGCTTAGAGTACAAAATTCCAGCACGTGGCCTAATTGGCTTTCAAGGCGAATTTTTAACCATGACGCGCGGCACGGGTTTAATGGCACATATTTTTGATGAATACGCACCTGTTAAACCCGACATGCCTGGTCGTCGCAACGGTGTGTTAATCTCAGCTGAACACGGCGAAGCTGTGGCTTACGCGCTATGGAAACTACAAGATCGCGGCAAAATGTTTGCTGTGCCAGGCGATAAACTATATGAAGGTATGGTCATTGGCATTCACAGCCGCGATAACGATTTGATTGTAAATCCAATCAAGGGCAAGCAACTCACCAACGTGCGCTCATCTGGCACTGATGAAGCTGTACGTTTAATCACGCCAATCGCCTTAACTTTGGAGTCAGCCGTAGAGTTTATTGATGATGATGAACTGGTAGAAATTACCCCAAAAACCATTCGTATTCGTAAACGCTTTTTGTTAGAGCATGAACGCAAACGTTCGTTGAAAGAATAGTTATAGTGGTATTGCATACCCCGTCATAGCGTAAATTTATAGCGGTAGTGGTTAATAGGCAGTATAGTGTGCGTATGTATTACATATGAACGGTTGAACTTATTTGACGCACGCTATAATAAAATATGCCTACTACCGCACATCATTCCACTTCGGGTTCCATATTCAATAATTTGCTTTATCGATATTTGCAGCCAGTGTTGCTGGTTGCAGCGATTTTTTTGCTACTTTCAAGCGGACTTCTAACATTTTTAAATAGCAAAAAACTCATCGAGAATACGCTGTCTGTTAATCATAGCTACGAGGTGATTAATACATTGGAGGTTATCAATTCTAATGCTAATCATGCGGTTGCTTCTTTGCGTGGGTATATACTCACAGGAAACCTTGCTTTTGAAGCAGACATCAACAATCAACTGGTAGATATGATGGCTGCTTATCGCGATGTTTTGCAATTGACACAAGGTGATTTGGCGGCACAAATAAAGCTGCAACGGCTTAAGACCTTGCTGGATGCCAGAATCAAGCTCACTAAAGACTATGTTATATTGCGCCGCGAACACGGGCTCGAAGCTGCGGTGGTGGCAGTTAACGAACTTTCGGGTGAAAGACTTGTTGTGCAGATACTCGACTCGGTGCGTGAGTTGCAAGGTAAAGAAAATAAGCTTTTGGTGCAACGGCAACGCACTCTGGATGATAACAACGCAAGTTTATATAAAACGTTGGCTATTGTTGCTGCGGGCGGACTGGCGCTTATTATCTTGCTGCTGTATGGATTAAAGCAGCAGTTGACCGAGCGCGACAAAAATACGTTGTTGTTAAGTAGTTTCAAAGCCATTGTAGATTATTCAGATGACGCCATTTTTAGCGAAACACTAGATGGCATTATTCAAAGCTGGAATAGTGGCGCCGAGAAATTACTCGGCTATGTCTCCAAAGAAATGATAGGCCATCGAATGCAGGCGCTGATCCCTGCTGACTATTTTAGTCAAGAGCTAGAAATGCGTGCACAAATCGCTCAAGGTGAAAAGGTGGGTAATCTTGAGACGGTATACCAGCACAAAGATGGGCGCTTGATTAATGTATCAGTGACAATTTCCCCTATTTATGATGCTGCGAATCATGTTGTTGCCGCCTCTAAAATTGTCAGAGATATTTCTGAGCGCAAACTGGCTGAAGCCGAAATTGCAAAACTAGCCTTTTACGACACGCTAACACAGTTGCCCAATCGTCGCCTGTTTTATGAGCGTTTTAAACTGGCGGTGGCTGCAAGTAAGCGTAGTCAGAGATTTGGCGCTGTGTTGCTGCTAGATTTGGATAATTTTAAAACGCTAAACGATAAACAAGGCCATGCTGCAGGTGATATGCTTTTATGCGATGCTGCAAGACGAATAGAAAAAAGCATACGAGAAATAGATACGGTGGTGCGGTTTGGGGGAGATGAGTTTTTGGTCCTGCTCAGCGACCTAAGTGCGGACAAAGCTGAGGCGATGGTGCGCGCCAAAATCGTTGCAGAAAAAATTCGTAGAGCTTTGTTTAAACCTTACTTGCTAAATGTTCAGCAGTTAGATAGCCGAACCATTAATATCGAGCACCAAAGTACAGCCTCAATCGGCGCAGCGCTGTACTTTGACAATGAGATAACGGTGGAAGATGTGCTTAGAAACGCAGATATTGCAATGTATCAAGCTAAGAGTAACGGTAGAAACCAAATCAGCGTCCATGTTGGAAAACCTCAGTGCGCTTAATATTACTAGCAAACAGCAGGTATTAAATAGCTAACTGTGCTGGCAGTTCCTTGTATTTTGGCGGAAAGGGAGGGATTCGAACCCTCGATACGCTATTCACGTACGCCTGATTTCGAGTCAGGTACATTCAACCACTCTGCCACCTTTCCTATATTATTCAACACCCTGACTCGCCAGATAATCCTCATAATTACCTGTGAAATCCACAATGCCATCAGGTTTTATTTCCAATATACGCGTGGCGATTGAGCTGACAAATTCGCGGTCATGGCTTACAAAGAAAAGCGTACCTTTGTATTTATCCAGTGCGGTATTCAGCGCTTCGATGGACTCCATATCCATGTGATTGGTGGGTTCGTCCATCAGCAGTACATTGGTTTTGGCTAGCATGAGTTTGCCGTAAAGCATGCGGCCTTTTTCTCCACCAGAGAGTACTTTGACGGATTTTTTGGTATCTTCGCCACCAAACAATAAACGCCCTAACATGCTGCGTACTACTTGATCGTCATCGCCCGATTGCCTTTGCAGCGCCATCCATTCAAACAAGTCTTCACCTTGTTCGAATTCGTATTCGTGATCTTGCGCAAAGTAGCCAATGGTGGCCTTTTCAGCCCATTTCACTTCTCCATGTTTGGGTTGTAAATCGCGCGCTAAGCAACGTAACAGCGTGGTTTTGCCAATGCCGTTTTCGCCTAAAATTGCCACTTTTTCGCCTGCTTCAAACATCAGTTCAACATCGTTGAACAATATTTTATCGAAACCGTGACTGAGTTTCTTCAGCTCTACCGCGTTGCGATGCAGTTTTTCGCGTTCGTCATATTCAAAGCGAATAAACGGATATTGGCGACTGGAAGGTTTAAATACTTCAATTTTAATTTTATCAATTTGTTTAGCACGACTAGTCGCTTGCTTGGCTTTTGAGGCGTTAGCTGAGAAGCGTCGCACAAAGTCTTGTAAATCAGCCACTTGCTGCTTGGCTTTGGCGTTATCTTTGGCCTGTTGGTTACGCGCAGCGATGCTGGCTTCCATGTAATCGTCATAATTGCCAGGGTAAACTGCCAGTTTGCCGTAATCCATATCGCATGTGTGGGTACACACTTGGTTTAAAAAGTGGCGGTCATGCGAGATGATAATCATGGTGCAATCGCGGTTGTTTAGCACGTCTTCTAACCAGCGAATAGTATTGATGTCCAAGTTGTTGGTCGGCTCATCCAATAATAAAATGTCAGGGTTGGCGAATAGCGCTTGCACCAAGAGTACGCGCAGCTTCCAGCCAGGTGCCACAGCGCTCATCGGGCCGTTGTGTTGCTCAATCGGAATGCCGACGCCTAATAAAAGCTCGCCCGCACGCGCTTCGGCGGTGTAGCCGTCATATTCAGCAAACACACCTTCTAGCTCAGCTGCGCGCATATAATCGTCTTCAGTGGCTTCTAAGTTAGCATAAATCGCATCGCGCTCTTGCATCGCCTTCCACATTTGCTCGTGGCCTTGCATCACCACATCCAATACGCGTTGGTCTTCGTAGGCAAATTGGTCTTGGCGTAAAAATGCCATACGCTCGTGATTATCCAGCGCCAAATTGCCAGAAGATGGCTCTAGTTGACCCGCTAAAATTTTCATGTAAGTCGATTTTCCACAGCCGTTAGCGCCGATTAAACCGTAACGATTGTTGTCGCCAAACTTAACGGAAACATTTTCAAACAGTGGCTTAGCGCCAAATTGCATGGTGATATTGTTGCTAATTAACACGAGATTACCTTAAAAAATTAAAATTTATTGTAGATGACGACTTCATCCATCGCCAATTGCCCGCCGCGAGGCATGGCTTCTTTGATGGCTTTGCCAACAGTTACAAACATTGCTGGTGTGTGGTCTGAGGGCAGGTTAAGCATTTTGCCTACTGCATCAAAATCAAAGCCATCCATTGGGCAGGTATCATAACCCATTTCTTTGGCAGCCAGCATCAACGTCATGGCTGCCATGCCGCAGGAGCGCATGCCTTCGTCACGCTGTGCTTGTTCGTTGTTTTCATAATAATGTCCAATGGCAGGCACTAAATAATCTTGCACAGGCTTTGGCGCATTGACCCAATAACGTGCTGGCTGTTTTGCCCAAGATTTTAAATCTGCGGTCAGCACAATTAACAGAGAAGCTTCTTCTACTTGTGCTTGGTTCCAGCTTACCGTGCGAATTTGTTGGCGCAGCACGGGGTCGGTTACCAACACAAAACGCCAGTTTTGGATGTTAAATGCAGTAGGTGATAACATCGCCAGTGACATCAGTTTGGCGATTTCTTGTTCTGTCATGCGGTGGTGCGGGTCAAATGCTTTAATTGAGCGGCGTTTTACAATAGCTTGGGATACACCAATAGATTCAGTTACGCTAATCGCTAGGGCTTCGTTCATTCTTTAATGCTTTCTTAATAATAACTAACAATAGTTTACGGCAATAATTTCTAACACCACATTACCTGCAGGGCGCGCCCATACGACACTTTCGCCAATTTTGTGGCCAATTAAAGCCTTGGCTAATGGTGATATCCAACTGACTTTATTGGCTTTAATATCAGCCTCATCTTCGCCTACTATTTCGTAAGTGTGGCTTGCGCCGTTTTCATCTTCCACCGTCACCGTCGCGCCAAATAACACTTGATCGGCGTTTAAATCTGGCCGTGTAACAAGCGCGTTTTCTAAGCGCGCTGCTACATAACGTAAATCGCGATTTATTACCGCTAACTTTTGCTGCGCTTGCTGCTCATCTTTAGTGGCGCTTAATCTTAACCTTTGTTGCTCTAATTCTGCTGCCAGTTTTTCTAATTGCGCGTAACCATTCACCGTGACGTAATTGGGGTGTTGGCTTAGTTGCCGCTCTGGCACGTCGGTGCCAGCGTGTTCTAAGTCATCCTCTTTCACAAATCCACGGCTCATATAGTTTCTTGATGTCGCCCTAAAAAAGTTGCTTTATAAAATAGATAAGCCGAGCAAGCTCGGCTCATTTACTCAAAAAAATAATTTAAAACTAAAAAAGTACAGTTGTAAAACTACAGTGGAGTCTCAATAAATTCAAGCAAAACACCATTAGCAGCTGCTAGGTCGGCAAGTTTTTTCTGCGTTTCTTTAGCGCCAATCACAATGGCTTTGGATCCGCTAATTTTGTCTTTGCTTGCCCCAAGTGCTTTTGCCATCGTGGTAGCGGTTAGTGATTCATCGTCGCCAGCCACTACAACAGTGGTGGTTTTAAGCGCTAGAGCGCTCACAATTGCAACCACTTTGCCATTATCGACACCATTTTCAACCTCACAGGTGGCCAAACTTGGTGCCACAAAGCCTTCTGGCGCTGAGATAAAAATGAGCGAATTTTTATCTGCTGGGTATTTAGTACTTACAGCTTCATAAATCTTTTGTGGGTTCACGGCGATAGCGTGCTTATCACTCACACAGCCAACTAACAAACCAAAAATACATATTAAACAATAAGATAGAAAATTTTTCATCACGACCTCATTTTTGAAAATGTAGCGTTGATTTTAACACATCACAGCTTTAGCACACTAGAGTTTCAATATTGTAGTGTTATTCCCACTCAATCGTCGCGGGCGGCTTGCCAGAAATATCATACACCACGCGATTAATGCCGCGCACTTCGTTAATAATGCGGTTAGAAACGCGGCCTAGCAAATTGTAAGGCAGCTCTGCCCAGTTGGCTGTCATAAAATCACTCGTAGTCACTGCACGAAGTGCGACAACATAATCATAGGTGCGGCCATCGCCCATTACGCCGACTGATTTGACGGGTAAAAATACGGCGAAAGCTTGGCTGGTAAGCGCATACCAGCTTTTGCCCGTTTTTTCACATTTGGTATTGCGTAATTCTTCTATAAATATTGCATCCGCGCGGCGCAATAAATCGGCAAACTCGGTTTTGACTTCGCCCAAAATACGCACGCCTAAACCTGGCCCTGGGAAGGGATGGCGATATACCATGTCATGTGGCAGACCAAGCGCTACGCCGAGCTCGCGCACTTCATCTTTGAATAAATCGCGCAGTGGCTCGAGTAATTTCAAGCCTAATTTTTCTGGCAAGCCGCCTACGTTATGATGGCTTTTAATCGTAACCGCTTTTTTGCTTTTAGCTCCGCCGCTTTCAATTACATCGGGGTAAATCGTGCCTTGCGCTAACCATTTTGCGCCCTTATGCCCACCCGTACCCGCTTTCAGTTTGGCGGCTTCTGCTTTAAATACCTCTACAAATTCGCGGCCAATAATTTTACGTTTCGCTTCAGGCTCGCTCACGCCCGCCAAATGACCCATGAATTGCGCGCTGGCATCGACGCGAATGACGTTAACGTGCAAACGCCCAGCGAACATTTCCATCACCTTATCGCCCTCATTTAGTCGCAGTAAGCCGTGGTCAACGAATACACACGTTAATTGCTCGCCAATCGCACGATGAATCAATGCCGCTGCAACGCTAGAATCTACGCCGCCCGAGAGGCCGAGAATGACTTCTTCATCGCCCACTTGCGCCTTGATTTTTGCTACCGCTTCGGTAATGTAATCGCCCATAATCCAATCAGGTTTTGCGCCGCAAATGTCTAACACAAAGCGTTCTAACATGGCTTGGCCAAGCTTAGTATGGGTGACTTCTGGGTGAAATTGTACGCCGTAAAAACGGCGTGTTTCATCGGCAAAAGCGGCGATAGGCGTGGTGTTGTTACTGGCGATTATTTTGAAGTTTGGCGGCAACTCCGTCACTTTATCGCCGTGGCTCATCCATACATCAATCAGGCCGTGACCTTCAGAGTTTACGCGGTCTTGAATATCTTTAAACAACGCAGAATGACCGCGGGCGCGAATTTCTGCATAACCGAACTCGCGCTTAGTACCTGCTTCAACTTTGCCGCCCAGCTGCTGCGCCATGGTTTGCATCCCATAACAAATACCTAAAACTGGCACGCCCAGCTCAAACACCGCTTGTGGTGCTTTGTCTGTGTCTTCCTCGTATGCGCTGGCATGGCTGCCAGAAAGAATGATGCCATCTGCACCAAAGTTTTGCACGAATTCATCCGTTACATCACAAGGATGAATCTCGCAATACACATGTGCCTCGCGCACGCGCCTTGCTATCAACTGGGTTACTTGAGAGCCAAAGTCTAAGATTAGTATTTTTGAATGGTGCATGTTTAGTCGAGAGCCAAGAGTTGAGAGTCGAGAGTGTTTTGCAAGCCGCGCAACATGCGACCTATTTCTTCACTTGCCATAATTAAGTCATTAAATTCAACTGTATTGCAGTAACCAAGATCATTGGATAAATACAGCTGAGTTTGAAGTTCTGAGAGTGAGCCACGAGTGATTCTTAAAAACCTTGCAAACTCTTTTGGTGTTTCACGCCCATGACCTTCTGCAATGTTAGAAGCCACAGAGACTGCCGAACGTCTAATTTGGCTGCTTAGTCCGTAAATTTCATGTTTTGGAAAGTTGGTTGAACAAAGATAAACTTGTTTGGCTAACATCATGCTTTTTTGCCAAACCATTAAATCACGATAATCTTTTACTGCCACATTATACTCAACATTTTACTCTCGGCTCTCGGCTCAACACTCTCGACTTAATCTATCCTATAATTCGGCGCTTCTTTGGTAATTTGCACATCATGCACATGGCTTTCACGCATGCCCGCGCTGGTAATTTGCACAAACTCTGCCTTTTCACGCATTTGTGAAATATTGCTTGCGCCCACATAGCCCATCGAGGCGCGTAATCCGCCCATTAGCTGATGAATCACCGCTAACACGCTGCCTTTGTAAGGCACACGGCCTTC
>JANLWF010000025.1:0-15692 GCA_031364385.1 Methylotenera sp. | reverse complement strand
AACGACGATTACACGCCTATGGAGTTTGTAGTAGAAACGATTGAACATTTTTTTAACAAAACGCGTGAACAAGCGACGCAAATTATGCTCAAAGTACATACAGAGGGCGTGGGCGTATGTGGCGTGTACCCGCAAGACATCGCGGAAACAAAAATGAATCAGGTACTGAACCATGCTAAAGAAGCGCAACATCCTTTGCAGTGTGTTACAGAGCGAGCGTAGGCTGGCGGTAAGATGAAAGTAATAACATACTCCGTATTAATAGTAAGTTAATGAAAGTTAAGGTATAAAAAATGATTGCTCAGGAACTAGAAGTAAGCCTCCACATGGCGTTTATGGACGCGCGACAAAAGCGTCATGAACTCATTACGGTTGAGCATTTGCTGCTGGCAATGATTGATAATCCAACCGCAGCCGAAGTGTTGCGCGCCTGCGGTGCCAAATTTGAAGTGTTACGCACCGAGCTAAATCATTATATCGAAGAGCACACACCTACTGTCAACGGCACGGATGAAGTCGACACACAGCCTACGCTGGGCTTCCAACGCGTGATTCAACGCGCCATGCTTCACGTACAATCATCTGGCAAAAAAGAAGTTACGGGCGCCAACGTATTAGTCGCGATTTACGGCGAAAAAGATTCTCACGCGGTGTTTTTCTTGCATCAACAGGGCATTACACGGCTAGATATTGTCAACTTTATTTCGCACGGCGTGGCAAAAGTGCCAGACGGCGATGCTAAGCCTGAGGGCAGTGAAATCGATGCCGAGGCAGAGGCCACACCCACTGGCGCACTAGAGAGCTTTACGCTTAACTTGAATGCGCAAGTGGTTGCAGGCAAAATTGACCCGCTTATCGGTCGCGCGCCAGAGCTAGAGCGCGTCATTCAAACCTTATGCCGTCGTCGCAAAAATAATCCGCTATTAGTTGGCGAAGCTGGTGTGGGCAAAACCGCCATTGCAGAAGGCTTGGCGAGCCGTATTGTCGCTAAAGAAATCCCTGAAGTGTTGGCTAATGCTACTGTATATTCACTCGATATGGGCGCATTACTGGCTGGCACTAAATACCGTGGCGATTTTGAACAACGCTTAAAAGCAGTGATGAAACAGCTCGCCGAAAAGCCAGATGCGATTTTATTTATTGATGAAATTCATACGCTCATCGGCGCAGGCGCGGCTAGCGGCGGGACGTTAGATGCCAGCAATTTACTTAAGCCAGCACTTTCAAACGGCACGCTTAAATGTATTGGCGCGACCACTTACCAAGAATATCGCGGCATTTTCGAGAAAGACCACGCGCTATCACGCCGCTTCCAAAAAATTGACGTGGCCGAACCAAGTGTGGCTGAAACCATAGAAATTTTAAAGGGCTTAAAATCACGCTTTGAAGAACACCACAGCGTGAAATACAGCGCTGGCGCTCTTACCACGGCAGCCGAACTTTCTGCCAAATACATTAATGACAGACATTTGCCCGATAAAGCTATCGACGTGATTGATGAGGCTGGTGCTGCGCAACGCATTTTGCCAAAAAACAAACAGAAAAAAGTCATCGGCAATAAAGAGATTGAGGACATCATCGCTAAAATTGCGCGCATTCCGCCCAAAAATATTTCTACGGATGACCGCACTGCACTTAAAACGCTGGATCGTGATTTAAAAGCCGTAGTCTTTGGTCAGGATAAAGCTATCGAAGTGTTGACAACTGCCGTTAAAATGGCGCGCAGCGGCCTTGGTGGCAATAATAAACCCGTTGGCAGCTTTTTATTCAGCGGCCCTACTGGCGTGGGTAAAACCGAAGTCGCCAAGCAACTCGCCTACATCATGGGCATCGAACTCATCCGCTTTGACATGAGTGAATACATGGAACGCCATGCCGTGAGCCGCTTAATAGGCGCGCCTCCTGGCTATGTGGGCTTTGAGCAAGGTGGCCTGATGACCGAAGCGATTACCAAGCAACCCTATTGCGTGTTGTTGCTAGATGAAATCGAAAAAGCGCATCCTGATATTTTTAATATTCTGTTGCAAGTGATGGATCACGGCACGCTGACCGATAACAATGGTCGTAAAGCAGATTTCCGCAATGTCACAATTATTATGACCACCAATGCGGGCGCGGAAGGCTTATCCACCTCTAGCATCGGCTTCACCAACAACAAGCAAGCGGGCGATGAGCAAGCCGATATTAAACGCTTATTCTCCCCAGAATTCCGCAATCGTTTAGATGCCACCGTCTCGTTTGCGTCATTATCTCAAGACATTATCATCCGCGTGGTAGATAAATTCTTGATGCAGCTGGAAGACCAACTGCATGAGAAAAAAGTAGAAGTCACATTTAGCGACGAACTAAAAACCTACCTTGGTAAAAAAGGTTTCGATCCACTCATGGGCGCGCGACCAATGGCACGCTTAATTCAAGACACGATACGTAAAGCACTTGCGGACGAACTATTGTTTGGAAAATTAGCCCACGGCGGCAATGTGCACGTAGATATTGACGACAAAGACCAAGTGAAACTGGTGTTTGATGAAAAATCGCAATCTTCAAAGCCAGCAGCTCCCAAGCCAGAAGCCGAAACGGTATAAGTTGTGACAAATCACCCGACGAAAGTCGGGTTTTTTGTCATGATACTTTTAAATAAATCCGAATTTATCCAATAATTTAGCCAAGCTCTTAATTTGGGGTATTGTGCGCCTTCAAACCAAGCATTATCCACCGCTGCAAATTGCCGCACAAATGGAAAAATAGCGATGTCGGCCAAGCTGGGCTTAGCGTCAAACAAATAAATGTTTTGCTCAAGCAAGCATTCTAGCTTTTGCAAAAACACTTCGCCTTGTGCACGACATTGTAGATGCGTAAAATTTTTGTGTCGTTCAGGGTATTTATAATCATCTAATGCCTGTTTAAACCTCGTGTCATTCTCTACAATCAATGCCCTACAAGCCGCATGGACATTAGCGCCCAGGGCGTGTTCTTTTAGCACCCAATACATGATTTCAAGGCTTTCTTCAATCACCTTACCATCTGGCAGCATTAACACTGGCACCGTCGCTTTAGGCGAGATTTCTAACATATGTGTTGGTTTTTCGCGCAATGATATTTCGCGAATTTCAACTGTTATGTCTGCAAGCATCAAGGCCATTCTTGCGCGCATGGCGTATGGACAACGACGGTAACTATAGAGTATGGGGAGCATTAACCTAGCGTTTTACAAATATCGTGAACCAGTTTTGGGCCTTTATAAATTAACCCACTGTACACTTGTACTAAACTTGCCCCCGCGGCTAGTTTCTCTATCGCATCCGCGCCGCTTAAAATACCGCCTACGCCAATAATCGGTAGCACGCCTTGCAATTGTTTTGACAGTTGTTGAATAACTATTGTGGATTGATTTCGCACTGGCGCACCCGATAAGCCGCCAGTTTCTTCACCATTTTTCATACCTTTTATGGCCTCACGCGCTAATGTGGTATTGGTGGCAATTACGCCGTCAATTTTATGTTGCATGAGTAAATCGGCAATTTCGATGACTTGCGCTGGGGTTAAATCGGGCGCGATTTTCAGTGTAATTGGCACGTATTTGCCTTGCTTATCTGCAAGCTTTGTTTGCTCTAACTTTAGGCTACCAAGCAAGCAAGACAAGGCTTCCTTCTCTTGCAAATCACGCAGGTTTTTGGTGTTAGGTGATGAAATGTTCACGGCGATATAACTGGCGTGTGCATACACCTTTTGCATGCACAGCAAGTAATCTTCTACTGCTTTTTCATTTGGCGTATCGAAGTTTTTGCCGATGTTGATGCCAAGTATTTGATTAGAAAAGCCACCATCAAACTTCGCTGTTTTAACATTTTCAACTAAATTATCCACACCCAAATTATTAAAGCCAAAGCGGTTGATAATACCTTCAGCTTCTTTAATACGAAACAAGCGTGGCTTAGCATTGCCAGGCTGGGGGCGTGGTGTCACCGTGCCTACTTCAATAAAGCCAAACCCAAGTGCCGCCATGCCATTAATCACCGCAGCGTTTTTATCCAGTCCTGCCGCTAATCCTACAGGATTTGAAAATGTTAAACCCATGACTTGGCGCGGCACACAGACGGGAGCTTTTGGGTACAAGTGAAGCACACCCACTTTCTCAGCCCATCTCAGGCTTTTAAGCGTCACGTCATGGGCTAATTCAGCGTCGAGCTGAAACAGGAAAGGTTTAGTGAATTGATATAGGCTCATGTCGCTATTTTACGCGATGTAGCCACTATTTTATAAATCTAACTATTCAAGCTATTTATTTATTAGATGCACCGTGTATTTATAGCTACACAATCTACATTTAAACAAGCGCCCATCAACTGGTTTTGATAATGGTTGCGCACCACAGCGGGGGCACTGCACATCATCCCCATCTTTCGCAATCTCTACATACTCTTTTAAAGGAACTGTGCTTTCAGTTAAGGGGTTAGCCAATTTTTTATTAAAAATCGCGCCTAAAATAATCAATAAAACTGCTCCAATCTCAACTATCACGTTGATTTTTATACCAAAGATAGGATGATTAATAAGAGTATCAAAATGATGAAAAGAAGCCGCACGCATTAAAACAAATGCAAACAGTAAGATAGCGCCCACCCAAGCTAATGGATAATGTCGCCAAGAGCTAATTAAATACAGCCTTGAAGTCACCCCCACAATCAATAGGCTCAAGCCAATGATGCTTATAAAGGTAATCTGCACTAACTCTCTATACTCATACCAGCCATTGGCAAGTGCCGAATCTTTCGCGGCTAGTGTGAGCCAACTTTGCCAATCTAACTGCTTATTAATAGCTAACAGCAATAAAAATATCGCCAAAAAAATCCAGAACTTAGTGCCACCGCCGCGCATTTTAACAACACGCGCTTGCTTAACGCAGCAAAACACAGCGACCAAATAAACTGCCACTGTTAGCCAACCAAAAATAGTCGGGTCGCCAATGCCCGCGTGCCAACGGCCATCATCATATGCGGCAAAAGCAAAACCACTTTGAAACAAAATAAATAAAGTAAAAACCAATTTATTCATGCGCACATTCTAGCGCGAATAATAATGAATGACACGTAAATACAGCCACTGTCATTCTGGCCTACGCCAGAATGACGATGTTTGTGAGAGCCACTAAAAAACTAGCAATTGCAGCATCCGCATGGTCTTGACTTTAAATCCCCTACTGCCGGGCCTGTGATGATTTAAAAAGTTGGGAGGTTTTAGCGAGGACCATCTGAGTTCCGCGACAAGCTAAGGGTTGTGTAGCTTGTTAGGCCGAGTTCCGCAGCGCCCAACTTTTTGAATCAGCGCAGGAAACAAACGGTAGGGGGTATCTTTTTGTTTGGATACTTTATTTCGGACAAGCAAAATAAAGTGTCTCACCTAGAGGCGAAAAATTGTATTTATTTAGGCTTGCCGCTGAAACCTCCCATACGCCACATATCATCTTCGAGTTTTTCAAGGTCGGCTCGACTTTGAGCCATATACGTGGCCTTGGCCTCAAGTTGGCGAGCGTGTACATTATGGTGATGCAGAAAATTTTGACCATAAAAACTATTATCGCCATAAAAAAACTCGAACAAGTCTTGTAAAGTTACCCCATCAGTTGAGGAGCCGCGACGAATAACGATCTGTCCACGACGCACACGTCCAATATCCGTACTTATAATAAACGGCCTTTTTTTACTCGGTGCTATTTGAATTACCGCCACAGCTTTGGTACCCATTGACACTTCGTAATAAAGAAATGATGGTAAAGGTTCTATCTTGCCTTTTATTAATTGCTGTATGTGAGCATCATCATAATGAGATGTGATGCCTATTAATGGGTCTGGTTTTTTTGGATTTACTCCGTAAAAAATGAACCCATAAGATAAGAAAGATGCATTCGCGACCGCTACTATATCCTTGATTAATTCACCTTTTTTCTCATCGTCATTCGGTAATACAAAATCTTGCTTCCAATCAAAAACGGCCTGCTCAGGTGTATTTTTTAAAAACTGCAATATTTCATCAATGGTGAGCGAGGTAATCATAAATATTTACAACAACACCTTCTCTATCCCACCATTATTCGCTTTCTCTACATATTCCTGCATCCAATTCTCGCCCAGAATATGCTTCGCCATCTCCACTACAATATAATCCGCTGTAATACCTGTATCGTCGCCATAGCGCGCCAAGCCTTGCAGGCAGCTTGGGCAAGAGGTGAGTATTTTCACTTTTTCTTCAGGCGCGCCCACCGTTAAGCCCATTTTAGCCATGCCTTTTTCTAGCTCTTCTTGCTTGCGGAATTTCACTTGCGTGGCAATATCGGGTCGCGCAGCAGCAAACGTGCCGCTCTCGCCGCAGCAGCGGTCGTTTAAGGCGACTTCTGTGCCCATGAGCTTATTGGTGACTTCTAACGGTTTATACGTCTTCATTGGGCTGTGGCAGGGGTCGTGGTACATATAGCGCGTGCCAGTCACGGTTTGCAGGCGCATGTCTTTTTCCATCAAGTACTCATGAATATCCAGCAATCTGCAACCAGGGAAGATTTTTTCAAATTCATACTTTTGCAGTTGATCCATGCAGGTGCCGCACGACACAATCACTGTTTTAATATCGAGATAATTGAGCGTATTGGCCACACGGTGAAACAGCACGCGGTTATCGGTGGTAATTTCTAAACCTTTGTCATGATTGCCACTTGAGGTTTGCGGATAGCCGCAGCACAAGTAGCCAGGCGGCAACACGGTGATTGCGCCCACCTCATATAACATCGCCTGCGTGGCTAAACCTACGTTTGAGAACAAACGCTCTGAACCACAACCTGGGAAATAGAACACCGCTTCACTATCCTCCGTCACCTTTTTCGGGTTGCGGATGACGGGAATCATGTGGTTATCTTCTATGCCCAGCATGGCGCGCGAGGTTTTTGACTGCAGTTTTTTCGGCATGGGGCGATTTATAAAGTGAATCACCTGCGCTTTAATTTCTGGCTTGCCGACCGTGGCAGGTGGACGAATTTTGTCTTTAAGTAGTCCGAATTTTTTCGCCAATGTGTGTGCAAAATTCTGCGCTTTGTAACCAAAACCTATCATACCAGCACGTAATAATTTAATCGTCGCGGGGTCTTTGGCGTTTAAAAATAACATGCCAGCCGCCGTGCCTGGGTTAAATTTCTTTTTACCTTGCTCGCGTAAAAAGTTACGCATTTTTATCGATACGTCACCAAAATCAATATCGACAGGGCAAGGGTTTAAGCATTTATGGCACACGGTACAATGGTCGGCCACGTCGTTAAACTCATCAAAATGTTTCAGTGAAATACCGCGCCGCGTTTGCTCTTCGTACAAAAAGGCTTCGATGAGCAACGATGTAGCTAAAATTTTATTACGCGGTGAATACAGTAAATTGGCGCGTGGCACATGGGTGGTGCACACGGGTTTACATTTTCCACATCGTAAGCAATCCGAAATATCATCGGCAATTTCGCCAATCGCCGATTGCTCCATGATGATGGATTCTTGCTCCAGCAAGCCAAAACTTGGCGTATAAGCGTTTTCCAGCCCTGAACCCGCCAGTAATTTACCTTTGTTAAAGTGACCGTTCGGATCCACCTTATTTTTGTACGCAGTAAAATTATCGATGACAGATTGATCCAAAAACTCCATTTTGGTAATGCCGATACCATGCTCGCCAGAAATCACGCCGTCCAAGTTTTTCGCCAGCGCCATCACGCGTGCCACGGCCGTGTGCGCGTCTTGCATCATGGTGTAATCATCTGAATTGACAGGAATATTGGTGTGCACGTTGCCGTCACCCGCATGCATATGCAAGGCAATAAACACGCGGCTTTTCAGCACTTTTTTGTGAATCGCATCTAACTCATTCAGGATTTTTTGATACTCGCGCCCTGCAAAAATCTCTTCCATCGGGCGTTTTAATTCGCGTTTCCATGAGATGCGTAAATCGTAAGATTGCACGGCGCGGAACACATTTTCGTATTTTTCGTGTGGCTTACCAAGCTCGCCCAAAGCTGAAACTGGCGCATCTAAGCTGTTTAAAATCAAACTCCATTGGCTACGCAAAGTGTGAAGCAACTGCAAGGCGATGGCTTGCTTAGCGTGTACCATTTGCGCGTCACCATTGCCATCTTCATCAGCTTGCAAAGGCAATTCGCCTTGCATAAAGGTTTCCAACGCATTTAATAGCTTGAGCTTGTTATCAATCGATAGCTCGATGTTAATACGCTCGAT
This sequence comes from Methylotenera sp., assembly GCA_031364385.1. Classification (GTDB taxonomy): domain Bacteria; phylum Pseudomonadota; class Gammaproteobacteria; order Burkholderiales; family Methylophilaceae; genus Methylotenera_A. Next base: position 7,434 of record JANLWF010000025.1, on the reverse strand, counting down.
ACCATCAGAATAATCGCCCAGCTTTGGCAGTGGAATCACTACGTCCTCGTTGATTTTAAAGGCGTTGGTGTGTTTGGCAATAGCGGCAGTGCGCGCACGATCTAGCCAGAATTTTTTACGTGCCTCAGCCGAAACCGCCACAAAACCTTCGCCATCACGCGCGTTACACAAACGCACAATGTGTGATGCGGCTTCGCCCACCGCATTTTCGTCATCAGACGCAATATCGGCAATCAATACCATTTTCGGGCGTTGCTGACGCGCAGCTTTAGTGGCATAACCGACGGCTTTAATATAGCGCTCGTCCATGTGCTCTAAGCCCGCCATTAGCACCAGCGGGTCTTTGCGAGAGGTCGCATCCAAATAATCTTTAATCTCCACAATCGCTGGCACTGCATGTGAAACGTTGCCAAAAAATTCCAAAGCAATGGTGCGAACGTGTTTTGGCATGCGGTGCAAAATGAAGGTGGCACTGGTTATCAGGCCATCGCAACCTTCTTTTTGAATGCCTGGCAGACCGCTTAAAAACTTATCGGTGACGTCTTTACCCAAACCGACTTTTCTAAAACTAGGGCCAGCGATTTCTAAAATTTCAGGCTCGCCTAATTGCGTTTTCATGTCGATGTCATAACGTGTGACTTTGAAGCGCGCCATCGCGATGTCGTGAATTTTGCCTAAGTTGTGATCTAGACGCTCGACTTCTAACCATTGCGCGTTGGGCGTCACCATGCGCCATGAGGCGAGGTTATCCAGCGCGGTGCCCCACAACACAGCTTTTTTGCCGCCTGCGTTCATCGCCACGTTGCCACCAATACAGCTCGCATCAGCCGATGTCGGGTCGCAAGCAAACTCTAAGCCTGCATCGGTTGCAGCTTCCATCGCACGGCGCGTCACCACACCTGCACCACATTCAATGGTGGCGACTTGGCGCGAAACACCAGGCAGTGTGCGCATCTGCACGCCAGTGTGTTGGTCTAGTTTCTCTGTATTAATCACCACAGACATTGGCGTGAGTGGAATTGCGCCGCCCGTATAACCCGTGCCGCCTCCGCGTGGAATCACGGTGAGACCTAGTTCGATACTGGCTCTCACTAGGGCAGCGATTTCAATTTCCGTATCGGGGTTCAGTACCACAAATGGATACTCAACGCGCCAGTCAGTGGCATCGGTTACGTGTGAAACGCGCGCTAGACCATCAAACTGCACGTTATCTTTGCGCGTGATTTTTGTGTATTTAGCTAAAGCTTTTTTGCGTAAATCGTAGGTTTGACGGAAGTCTTCAGCAAATTTTTCTACAGCAATTTTGGCAGCCGAAACTAATATATCGACTTTGGCGTTATTACTGCCGCGTTCGTCAATTGCATCAATACGGTGGTGAAGCGCATCAATTAGAGCTTTGCGGCGTTTAGGGTTATCCAGCAAATCATCTTGCAAGTATGGATTACGCGAAACCACCCACAAATCGCCCAGCACTTCGAACAACATGCGCGCACTGCGTCCTGTTTTGCGCTCGCCACGCAGATCGTTCAAAATATTCCAAGATTCAGCGCCCAAAAACCGAATCACGATTTCACGGTCTGAAAAGGAAGTGTAGTTATAAGGAATTTCGCGTAAGCGTGTGGCTGAAGCTGGTTCAGCTTGAAGAATATTTGTGGGTAAAGGCGCGTTCATTGAGTGTTTTTAATGCTCTTCAAAGGTTAGAAGTGAATTATATCATGCAGTTGACAAGCAAATAACTACAAGCGTTCTATGGTTATTAGCATTTATTGCGCACTTTTTTGGCTTAAAACGCGTTAAAATTAGGCTATGTTAAAATTAAAAAAATTGGTAATTTCACTCGGAATTTTAGCTTTATTAGCCTTTTTAGTATTCAATTTAACTAAAAAACCGTTAGCGCCCAGCGTCACCTTCACCACCATTACAGGCCAAAAAATCAACATGGCCGATTTGCGCGGCAAAGTAGTGTTGGTGAATTTTTGGGCGACGGATTGTAGCGTTTGTATAAGAGAAATGCCTGATTTAGTCAACATCTACAACGCTTACAAAGCCAAAGGTTTTGAAGTGATTGCAGTGGCCATGCCTTACGACCCACCCGCGCAAGTGCTTAATTACGTTACGCAAAAGGGGCTGCCCTTCCCCGTGATGCATGATGGTTTTGGCGAAATTATCAAACAATTTGATGGCGTAAATTTAACGCCAACTGCTTATATCTTCGATAAGCAAGGCAAGCGCTTGCAGTACACGATTGGTGCGTTAGACTTTGAAAAACTCAATCAATTATTGGATAAGGAGTTAATCTAATGCTGTGGGTAAAAGCATTTCACATTATTTTTGTCACCAGCTGGTTTGCGGGCTTATTTTATTTACCCCGATTATTTGTGAATCATGCCATGGTTTTAGACTCCGCGATGAACAACACAGCCACGCTGGAACGGCTAGAACTCATGGAAGGTAAGTTGTACCGATTTATGCTGCCATTAGCAGTGCTTGCATTAGGTTTTGGCCTTTGGTTATGGCTGGGTTATGGCATTACTGGGGCATGGCTACACGCCAAGCTGATATTAGTTGCTGGCTTGGTTGTATATCATTTTTATTGTGGCAAACTAATGCGCGCTTTTAAAGCGGGCAACAATACACATCACCATGTGTGGTATCGCTGGTTTAACGAGGTTCCTGTGATAGTATTATTCGCTGTAGTGATTTTAGTGGTGGTAAAACCGTTTTAAAGGCTGATTTAATTGGATATTTTAAATTCTGACTGGCTGATTAGCATGCTCAAAAAATCGAGCGAGTCGCCACATGGGCGTTTGTTGAGCCTGTTTGAGATTTTAGAAGATTGGCTGAATGCGCCTAATATTGCAGAGCAAATCAAGACTAAGGCTGTGGCGCCCACCTCAAACTTATTGCAAGATTACTTAACCATTGAGGCGGCTAAAGCAGGCGCTGCCATGCCAGAAATGCTGGCAAGCCAGCTATATTTTATGGCAATTGCCGCCACGCAAGAAAAGTTACATGCTGGTTTAAACCAAACGCATTTAAGTCACGCCAGTTTAAGCCATGCAAAAAGTGCCGCGCACGCCCTTATTACGGCACAAACCAAAAAAGAATTCCACATTTCAAGATTTTCTACTTATGCTATTGCCGCTAGCTTTATGGGCGTTTTAGTAGTGGCTGGCGGCTTATTTTTTCTGCAGGTTAATCAAGCAAAAATCTCACACCATAGCCAAGTTGCAGCTTCGCAATCAACCGCCCTGCAACAGCCTTTGCTAGCCAGCGCATCATTAGTGGCCAGCGCAAAAACCGTTGCTAGTGCTGGCTCAATTGCTAACCCCGAGCAAACTGCCGCGTTAATGGCACAAATAGAGCTGATGCGCCACGGTAACTGCCAATTGATTGAGGCGATTCAACTGCCCGACCAATACAAAGGCATCTATTTGAATATGGTGGTGAATGGCCAAGTATCGACTGACCCAAAGGAACAAGAAATTGCGTTTGCATTGCTTAAGCAAACGCGCTGTAACTACACGCCCATGTTGATGGCAAATTCTAAATAACATGATCTTCACTACGTAAAACTAAAAAGCCAGCATAACGCTGGCTTTTTATACACTATTGATTACCGAAAAACTACTCAGTAATTTTTTTCAAATTATCTAAACCACCTTTAAACACCGCGTGGATAGTGCCTGTAGCCGCTGCATCATCTTGGCCTTTTGCTGGCGTTAATGATGGATCTTTACGTGCAAAATCAGCATTCCATACCACTTCAGTCACGTTTGCGCTAATAGCGTTAACGTCAATTTTTGCTGAGTAATGGCTCACTGGCAACACGCTTTCGTTGATAATATAGCTGTAAGACATGCCAGCTGCATCGTAATTAGTGAGCGTTTCGTTTACCGTGCCACCATCGCCCAATGTTAGCAAGCGCACTGCGCCTTTTACATTATTGGTACCGCTTTTAATTTCTGTTTTGGCAACAGCTGGGTGAAAAGCACCCAAATCACCATAATTAGCTACTTTTGCCCAGACTTTTGCAGCTGGCGCGTTAATGGTGATTTTTTCTACCACGGCTAAATTAGCTGCAGAGTCTTTGTGCATAGTTGCACAAGCGCTTAATACTGCCACAGAAGTTAAAACGGTTAAATTGACTAGCTTATTCATAGGTTGCTCCAATAAAAGTATTTAAATAAATATACACACCTGTATATATTATACATAATTTTTAATGCTAAAAAAATATTTTAGTTAATTAATACATAAACTTACTGAAACGATAATAAAACAATGGTTCATATAATATTACCTGTAAGTATAATTAACAAAGTCAATTAATCTCATGCTATACTAATTATTATGAGTGTTTTAAAAGACAAAATTTTAGAAACAGCAACTGATTTGTTTCATACCAGAGGTATCAACTCGACTGGTGTTGATACGATTGTAGCGGTTGCAGGCACCACCAAAATGACGCTATATAAATACTTTGGTAGCAAAGAAGATTTAATTTTAGAAGTAATACAAAAAAGTCAGCAGGATTTTCAATCTTGGCTAAACGAAAAGCTTAATGCCAGCAGTAAAAAACCATCCGATAAAATTCAGCAACTATTTGATTATATTGAAGAATGGGTTAGCTCTCCAGCGTTTATAGGTGTTGGGTTTATAAAAGCCTCGGCTGAGTTTCCTAACGAAGAAAACCCGATTCACCAATTATCTAGCCAACAATCGCGCGAATTTAGGCAATTTATTAGTAAATTAGCCAAAGATGCCAGCATTAAAGATGCTGATGGTTTGGCTTTGCAATTATCGTTGCTATTTGAAGGCTCGGTGCAGGCCGAGCAGATGAAACGCGGCTCTGGCGCTGTAAAATATGCTAAAAAAGCCGCCAAAATTCTAATCGATGGCGCGATTAAGGCTTAATCTTTGCAAAAGCTTTGCTTGCTTTAAACTCCACAGCTACAAGATAATAGCGTTTTAATTTAGAACGTTATTGTTATGCATACACTCATCTGCGGCTCGCTCGCTTTCGATACCATCATGGTGTTTCAAGATAAATTCAAAAACCATATTTTGCCTGATAAAATTCATGCCCTCAGCGTGGCGTTTTACGTGCCAGAAATGCGCCGTGAATTTGGCGGCACTGCCGGTAATATTGCCTATAATTTACAACTTCTCGAGGGAAAGCCGCTCATGATGGCAACTGTGGGCGATGATTTTGCGCCTTACGCTAAGTGGTTGAACGAAAACAAATTGAATACTCATCATGTGAAAGAAATTGCCAACACTTTCACTGCTCAAGCCTTTATTACCACCGATATTGAAGACAATCAAATTACCGCTTTCCACCCAGGCGCGATGGTGGAATCGCACCAAAACAGCGTTCAGGATGCGAAAAATGTAAGCTTGGCAGTCATCGCCCCCGATGGCCGCGATGGTATGTTTCAACATGCACGTGAATGTTTTGAAGCGGGCATTCCATTCTTGTTTGACCCAGGTCAAGGCTTGCCAATGTTTAATGGCGAAGAGCTACTAAGTTTTATTGAAATGGCAACTTACTTGGCTGTTAACGATTACGAAGCGCAAGTGCTGCAAGATAAAACTGGATTAACGCTTGAGCAGCTTGCCAGCAAAGTAAGCGCACTGATTGTAACTTTAGGTGGCCAAGGTTCACACATCTACGCGGATGGTCAACGCCATGAGGTGCCGTGCGTTAGAGCAGATAAGATCGTAGACCCAACGGGTTGCGGTGACGCTTACCGTGCGGGTCTGCTTTATGGCATTGCGAACGGTTGGGATTGGCCGACTTGTGGCAGATTAGCTTCTACCATGGGTGCGATTAAAATCGCTAGCCGTGGCGGACAAAACCACAAACCGACGCGTGCCGAAATTGAAAACGTTTATAGTCATGCACTTGTCCAACAAGTGGTTTCGACAGAAAAAGATAGCCTAAAGTGATTTGTCTAAATTAAGGAACATAAAATGAAACTTTCAAATCTATTTTTAATAGCATTTTTATCAGTATTTTTGGTCGCATGCGCCAGTTCAAACTCGGGTAATGTGTATAGCCGTGATGATGCGCGCAAGGTACAAACTGTGAAAACTGGTGTGGTTGAAAGCGTACGTTCAGTTAAATTAGAAGGCACAAAATCCCCTATTGGAACAGTTGCAGGCGGCGCTATAGGCGGCATTGCAGGCAGCTCGGTTGGCGGTGGTCGTGGCAGTGCGATTGCGGCTGTCATTGGTGCAGTGGCGGGTGGCTTGGCGGGCTCTGCTCTCGAAGAAGGCGTTACTCGTAAAGATGCGCTGGAGATTACCGTAAAACTGGATGGAGGTTCTATGATTGCGATTGTGCAAGAAGCCGATGAACAATTCCACCCAGGCGATAAAGTGCGCATTGTGGAAAACGCAGAGACTTCGCGTGTCACCCACTAGTCGCGTCACGCACTAGTCTTGCGACATATTAGTCGCAACATATTAAACACATCGTGCAAATTCACTTATAATTGATAGGAAAATAATTACCGTATTACTCAATTAATTTGCAAAAAACACACACCTTGGTAGTGTTCTACCGTATTAGCCGCATATTGCTACACACCCTGCTGGGGCTAGCAATTGCGGCATTTGTTTGGCCATTTATTGGCAAACAAGGTAAGCTTGATTTTGTTAAGTGGTGGTGCAGGCTTTTATTGCATTGTTTTAACATTCAAGTAATCGCTCATGGCGCACCACCAAACAGCGCTCACAGCACCATGTTTGTAGCCAATCACGTTTCTTGGGCAGATATCCACGCACTCAATAGCATTATTTCACTGCGGTTTATTGCTAAACTAGAGATAAAAAATTGGCCTGTTTTTGGTTATTTGGTCAAAAAATCTGGCACTATTTTTATTGATAGGGCCACTCGTAAAGATGCCGCCCGCATTGTAAGTGTCGCCTCAGAAGCATTGAATATTGGTGGTAATATTGGCTTCTTCCCCGAGGGTGCAACCACAGATGGTACACATTTACTACCCTTCAAGAGCAGTATTTTACAAGCAGCAATTAGCGTCAATGCAACTATTTGGCCAGTGGCTATTCGCTATTTAAACACAGATGGTAACATTAACAGGGCGATGGCTTATACGGGCAACATGACACTGGGCGAATCGATGATGAACGTGCTAAAACAAAAAAACCCAACTGTTGAACTGCGCTTTTTATTACCAATCACCACCCTAGGCCTCAATAGACAAGCGGCTTCTGCGGCAGTTTTTACAGCCATTTCAAACGCACTAAATCTTTAAGGCCTAGAGCTTAAAATTAAGGTCTCTAACATCGTGATTCACTTGAGTAATTTCTTGTGTATCTACGCACAAGGCCGTTAATTGGCCGCCCCATAAGCAGCCTGTATCAAGGGCAAATACGTTATCCCTCTTCTGCAAACCAAGTGCTGAC
>JANLWF010000218.1:0-17534 GCA_031364385.1 Methylotenera sp. | reverse complement strand
TTACGAATCTAAACTTGTGCCCAAAATCCACGTCATCGGTGATAGTGTGGCTTCTGGCCTGCCTAAATCGGCACACATGGCGACTAGCCAAGCACGTGTTTGCGCCAGCGCCATCGTTGCACTCATGCAGCACCAAAGCCCAGACCCAGCGCCAGTTTTCGCTAACACCTGCTATAGTTATGTGAACGACAAACAAGCCATGCATGTGGCCAATGTTTACCGTTATGACGAAGCAAAAAAAATCATGGTTTCGGCAGAAGGTGGCGGCGTTTCACAAAGTCCCTCTGAAATTGAAGGCCAATATGCAAGCGCATGGGCAGCCAATATTTGGTCAGACGTGCTCACCTAGTTTTTCACCTATGCTAAAAGCGTTTATTTCTAAAGTCAGCGCGCTCATTCCATTAGGCCTGTGCAGCCTATTCACTTTCACCTGCGCTAACGCTGCCGAACCACTCAACAAACTAAACCTCACTCTGCCCGCAGGATTTGAGATTACTGTTTTTGCCAAGTTAGATAACGCGCCACGCATGATGGCGTTTGATAAAAATGGCAATTTATTTGTTTCCTCAGCAAAAAATAATCAAATTATCATGCTGCCAGATGCCAATAAGCACGGGCTTGCTGAGGCAGCAGTTTTGGTTTCAGATAAACTCAATGCGCCCAATGGTTTAGCTTTTGTGGGTGATGATTTGTTGGTAGCGAATCAAGATGGCATTGTAAAATTAACGAAAAATAATGACCAAGAAACTAAACTGTGGTCTGCCCCGCAACCCTTTATCAGCAAACTTCCAAGCGGTGGTCACACCCTTAAAACTATTAAAATTGGCCCAGATAATCACCTATACTTATACTTAAATGTAGGCTCTAGCTGCAATGTGTGCGTGGAAAACGAGCCGCTTCGCGCGACGATTTTGCGTTATACGCTAGATGGAAAGCCCGCAGGTGGGCTAGAAGCGCTAGGGCACCATGCCCCAAACCCAACATGGGCAATGGGTTTACGCAACTCTCAGGGTTTTGCTTGGCATCCGAAAACAGGAAGCATGTTCGCTACCAATAACGGCGCGGACATGCGCTCTGACAAAAAAAATGGCAAAGTAAACGACGAGTTTCCACCCGAACATTTCAACAGAATTGAGCCTGGCAAACACTACGGCTGGCCACATTGCTGGGGTAACCCTAAAGATTTGAAAAATATGATTCAGGATCCCAACTTTGTCGGCGCGGATAATTTTTGCAAAACCAGCACGCCGCCCGCCATCACTTTTACCTCGCACTCCACACCCATCGGCGTCACGTTTTTAGATAAAACTAATTTTCCTGCTGAATATAAAAATGATGCCATCATAGCGCTACATGGCTCATGGAATCGAGAACAATTAAGTGGCTATAAATTAGTACGCGTGAAATTTAATGGTGACACCCCTGTTAAAGTAGTTGATTTTACCACTGGCTGGTTGAATAATAACAAGGCTTGGGGGCGGCCTGTGGACGTGATTGTTGGTTTGGATGGCGCGCTGTACGTATCGGATGATCGTGCAGATGTCATTTACCGTATTAGCTACAAAAGCACTCCATAAAAATTGCCTATTTATAAACCGAAAGTAAACCATGCAAAAACTAATATTTTCACTATTATTGAGCTTAATATTTAGCTCAATCACACATGCAGAGGTCTCGCCAGTTAAGCTTCCTGGCAGCATTGCCATGCACATTGGCAAAACGCATTACGAACACCCAGTGCGCTTACTACACCCTTATTTGGACGTATGGCACATGAAAGGTCCGCTGGCCGAAAAAGCTACGCTTAAGGTGCTTAAAAAACGTTTTGCCAATGTGGCTGATTGCAGTACTAGCGCCAACGTGGTGTTATTGTTAGAACCGCACATGTTTTACAATGCCCAATTACGCGTGTTTCATGCTGAAATTATCGCGCGCGCTTATACGCAGGGTGCCGATCAACCGACTTATGAAAATGCCATCACCATTATCAAGAAACAGGCGCAACAACAAGGTGACCTTGGCGTAACACCAGATTTTTATATGGAAAAAGCCTACACTAAGGCCATGGAAAAAGTCATTAAAAAACTAGAAACTGATCAAGCATTTTTAGCGACACTGGACAAAGCTAAAATGGAAAATCCAAAAACAATTTGCGATACTTTAGACTCGCTGCCCGCCGCCAAATTTTATTATTAAATTATCTTCTACGTCAGCCCTAGATTGATGTGAGACTAAAAATTTAAGGTGAATATATTGGTTGATGAAAGACGATTAAAAGTGAATTTTTATCGTTTATCCCACTGAATATTGTTTAAATCAGGCAAAATAACAACTTGATACAAATTAGCGATCATTTTGGATAAACGGGCGCAAATACTGCTTAAAACCTTGGTTGAACATTACATTAGTGATGGTCAGCCGATAGGCTCGCGCACGCTATTACAGCACAGCGGCTTAGATGTAAGTCCTGCCACCATTCGCAATGTGATGTCGGATTTGGAACATTTAGGCTTCATCAGTAGCCCACATACTTCTGCTGGGCGCATTCCCACCCAAAAAGGTTATCGTTTATTTGTAGATAGGTTGCTGACAGTGCAACCGCTAGAAATCAAAGCGTTGAACCAACTTAAAAGCGGCTTAAGCTCACCCAACCAAAATGAGCTAATTAATAGCGCGGCAGATATGCTATCGCAACTGACACAGTTTGCAGGCGTGGTGATGATTCCAAAAAGAAAAACATTAAGCTTCAAACACTTAGAGTTTTTACCATTAACTGAAAAACGCATTTTAGTGATTATTGTTACCAGTGACGGCAACGTGCAAAACCGCATTCTTTTGACCGAAAAGGCTTATTCGGCGAGCGAACTTACACAAGCCAGTAACTATTTTAACGCCAATTTTTCGGGTTTTACCTTTGAAGAAACACAACAAAAGCTACGCGCGGAACTTAAACAAATGCAAACCGATATGAATCGGCTTATGAGCGCTGCCCTGGAAGCCAATACCAGTGAGGATGCTGGCGATGGCGTAAAAGGAGGTGTAGTTATCGCGGGTGAACGCAATTTGCTGAATATTGACGAACTTTCCACCAACGTTAATTCCTTACGTAAACTGTTCGAGATTTTCGAGCGCAGAACATCGCTGATGCAATTGTTAGATAATAGCCAAGCTGCGACAGGCATACAAATATTTATCGGCGGCGAAAGCGGCTACTTAGCTTTAGACGAATGCAGCATGATAACCTCGCCGTATGAGGCGGACGGTCAAGTGGTCGGTACGCTAGGCGTTATCGGCCCCACTAGAATGGCGTATGAGCGTGTGATTCCGATTGTGGATGTGACGGCTAAATTGTTATCGAATGCGCTGTCGAGTAATTAAACCTATACATTTAGCTCCGTCATTCCGAGCACCGCGAAGAATCCATACTTTCAAGCCACAAAACTGGATTCTTCGCCTAAATAAAACTTAGACTCAGAATGACTGAATTTGAAAAATTTTAAATTTAGACTAACGACTATCAACTATCAACTAACAATGATCAACTAAAAACCAGCGACCAACCTTATGAGCTACTACAACCCCGAACCATCCTACTCCCATGGCGACCAACTGAAAGTGGGCATTCTTCTCGCTAACTTAGGTACGCCAGATGCGCCTACTGGTGCGGCTTTACGGCCTTATTTGCGACAATTTTTAAGCGATACGCGCGTGATAGAAATTCCGCGTGCGATTTGGTGGTTTATTTTAAACTGCATTATTTTAGTGATTCGCCCGAAAAAATCAGCGGCGAAATATGCGCAAGTTTGGATGAAAGAAGGCTCGCCATTGATGGTGCATGCGCAAAAACAAACGCAACTATTACGCGGCTTTTTGGCGCAAAAAATTAAATCGCCTTTTGTAGTTGAACTGGGAATGAGCTACGGCAATCCTTCAATGCAAAGCGCCATCGACAAACTTAAGGCTGCGCATTGCGACCGTATTTTAGTGTTTCCGCTGTATCCGCAATACGCCGCCAGTAGCACAGCATCGGCCATGGACGCAGTGTTTCGCGTGTTGCTAAAAACGCGCAATATGCCTGGCATCCGCACTATTCGCAGCTATCACGATCACCCAGCTTATATCTCAGCTTTAGCGCAAAGCGTGCGCAATCATTGGGAAATTAACGGCGGCAAACCTACAAAGTTGGTGATGAGCTTTCACGGCGTGCCAAAAGTACATCTCACCAAGGGCGACCCCTACCATTGCACCTGCCACAAAACTGGCCGTTTATTGGCCGAGGCTTTAGGTTTAAGCAAAGATGAATACTTAATCGCCTTCCAATCGCGCTTTGGCAAGCAAGAATGGCTAAAGCCTTATTTGGCTAGTACTTTAGAGGGCTTAGGCAAAGCCAAAACTAAACGCATTGATGTCATCTGCCCAGGATTTAGTGCCGATTGCCTGGAAACGCTAGAAGAAATCGCCATGGAAGGCAAAGACATTTTCAGCCACGCGGGCGGCGGCGAGTACCACTATATTCCTGCGTTGAACGAAAATGAAGCTTGGATTCACGCCATGACCGAAATTGCGCTGGAAAATCTACAAGGGTGGGTGAGCAGTGATTGGAATGTTGAACAAGCCAAAATAGACGCTGAAATGACGAAATTACGGGCGCAAAGTTTGGGTGCAAGCCAATAAGCGTTATACTTTCGTTTTAAGTTTATAAAACGTCAATATGATTGTAAGACTATGATAGTTATCACGGGCGGTGCAGGCATGATAGGTTCTATCATCGCTTGGCATCTTAATACCAAACTAGGTCGCGATGACCTTGTGATCGTTGACCATATTACGCACGAAGCGCAATGGCAGAATCTTGTGCATCGTCAGTATGTTGAGTACTTAGATAAAGACCAGCTATTTGATTTTTTAGAAGGCAACGAAGAAGTAGATGCCGTTATTCATATGGGCGCGATTAGCGCAACCACCGAGCGCGATTTTAATAATCTGGTAGAAGCGAATATCCATTATAGCCAAGATTTATGGAGCTGGTGCGCCGAGAATGAAGTACCGTTCTTCTACGCCAGCTCTGCCGCCACTTATGGCGACGGTAGCGCGGGTTATGACGATGCGAATATCGACAAGCTGCGCCCGCTCAATGCTTATGGTTACTCTAAACACTTTTTTGATCAATGGGCATTGAGACAAACGCCAGAAAACTCTCCGCATGCCTGGGCTGGCTTTAAGTTTTTTAACGTCTATGGCCCTAACGAATATCACAAAGAACGTATGGCCAGCGTGGCTTTTCATACCTTTAACCAGTTCAGTGAAACAGGCACCATGAAGCTATTTAAGGGCACCAAAGCGGGTATTAAAGATGGTGAACAACTGCGCGATTTTGTCTATGTAAAAGATGCAGCCAGCGTGGTGGCACATTTTCTAAGTACGGTTATGAACAACAAACCTGCGCCAAATGGTATTTACAATATTGGCACAGGCCAAGCGCGCAGCTTTAAAGATTTAAGCGAAAATGTCATTGCAAATATGGGCAAAACACCCCATATCACTTACGTGGATATGCCAGAAGATTTGCAAGGCAAATACCAATATTTTACCCAAGCCAATATGACAAACCTGCGCGCCGCTGGTTACAAAGCGCCAATGACATCGCTAGAAGATGGCATAAAAGATTATGTGCAAAATTACTTAATGCAAGCTGATGCATACTGCTAGAAAGACATGGCTGTTAGGAGTGAAATATGAACAACTATATTGATTACTTAAAAGGTGAACATGCTGCCCACATGGCGATGTTTAATGCACTAGAACCGTTATTTCCGCTGATTAGCGACGTGGGTATTGCAATGCAAACCTGCATTAAAAACGGCGGTAAAATCTTGATTATGGGCAATGGTGGTAGCGCTGCCGATAGCCAACATATTGCCGCTGAAATAGTCGGCCGCTTTAAAAAAGAGCGCAAAGGCATGGCCGCAATCGCACTCACTACTGATACCTCCATACTGACATCAGTAGGCAACGATTATGGCTACGATTATATTTTTGCGCGCCAAGTTGAGGCATTATGCAGGCCTGAAGATTTGGTCATTGGCATTACCACCAGTGGCAACAGCGCCAACGTAGTGCGCGCGATGGAAGCCGCTAAAGAGATTGGCGCAACCACCGTTGGCCTGACTGGCGGCATGGGCGGTAAGCTAACAGCTGTCTGCGATTACAATTTAATCATGCCATCTAGCGTTACCGCTAGAATTCAAGAAGCACATATCTTCGTTGGGCATTCTCTTTGTGAAATTTTAGAGTCTTAAGCATTCATGCAGCAAAAACTTCTAGACACCGTTAAACAGTTTGGCCGAACCAAGCAACACGCACTGGTCATTGGCGATGTCATGCTAGACCGATATTTAATCGGCTCTGTAGGGCGCATTTCACCTGAGGCGCCAGTGCCGATTGTGCTGTTAGATCAGCAAAATGAACGTGCTGGTGGCGCGGCTAATGTGGCGGCAAACTTGGCACTTTTGGGCATTAAAACGCATATTGTAGGCTGCGTGGGCAATGATAGTGAAGCCAAAACCTTAGTGAGCTTGCTAAGTGAAATGGGCGTGAATGCCAGCGGTGTTTGTACATCAAACAACCGCCCTACCATCGCTAAAACCCGCGTAATTAGCGGACATCAGCAAATGTTACGTTTAGACCAAGAAAGTAACGTGGTCTTTAACAACGACGAAAATGCACAATTATTAAGCGCAATTCAAGCGCAACTTGCTTTAAAACCTGCCATTGTGATTTTGTCTGATTACGCCAAAGGTTTGTTGAGCGAAGCGGTTAGCCAACAAATTATTGCGCAATGCAAAGTGCAAAATATTCCAGTTTTGGTTGACCCAAAAGGCCGTGACTACCGAAAATATAAAGGCGCAACCGCACTTACGCCCAATAAAAAAGAAACTGCCGAAGCTTGCGATACCAGTACAAGCGATACCGAATTAATTAGCAAAGCCAGCGCGCTAAAAAACGGTTTAAATCTACAGTTTTTAGCGGTGACGCGTGGCGAAGAAGGCATTACGCTAATTGACCAAGATACCCATCATTTACCCGCCATTGCCAAGCAAGTATTTGATGTTTCTGGTGCAGGCGATACCGTTATCGCCACCTTAGCCGCAGGCTTGATCAATGGTTTAAACCCTCTGGATGCTTTGCAACTAGCTAATATCGCGGCAGCTGTGGTGGTGGGGAAAGTAGGCACTGTGCCTATTTCACAGCACGATTTGCTAGACGCGCTTGCTAGCCAACAAGGCAATGAGCAAGCGCATAAAATATGCGATTTAACCGAATTAAAAGTCAAAGTAGCCGCATGGAAGCAACAAAAACAAAGAATCGTTTTCACCAACGGCTGCTTCGATTTGCTGCATGCTGGGCATGTGACGTATTTAGAAGCTGCAAAAAAACGTGGCGATAAGCTGGTACTTGGCTTGAATACTGATCGCTCAGTCAGTGCAATTAAAGGCGCTTCTCGTCCTGTAGTGGTAGAAAGTGACCGTGCGCGCGTACTGGCAGCGCTAGAAAGTGTAGACGCGGTGATTTTGTTTGATGAAGACACCCCTTTAAATTTAATTAATGCAATCAAACCCAATGTGATTGCCAAAGGCAGCGATTACTCGGCAGACCAAGTAGTAGGCGGCAAAGAGGTGCAGAGTTGGGGTGGCGAAATCGCGCTGATTGACTTGGTTGCAGGGCGTAGCACCAGCAACATTATTAAAAAAATGAATGCCTAAACCCATATGCCTGAGAAAATTCTGGTCTTGGGTCCCGCTTGGGTGGGCGATATGGTGCTGGCGCAAAGCCTTTTTAAAACCCTTAAAGCCAATCAGCCAGATTGTATTATAGATGTCGCTGCACCCGCATGGACTTTGCCACTGCTAGACCGTATGCCTGAAATCTCAGAGAAAATTGCGTTACCTTTTAAGCACGGCGAGCTCGCTTTTTTTGAACGTTTGCGATTCGGCAAAAGCTTAAAATACAAAGGCTACACGCAGGCCATCATCCTAACTAATTCGTTTAAATCTGCGCTACTTCCATTTGCCGCTGGCATCAAAAAGCGTACTGGTTTTTTAGGCGAAATGCGTTATGGTTTGATTAATGATATTCGCCCACTTGATAAAACAAAACTTGTAAAAACCGTAGAACGCTTTGTGTTTTTAGGTTTAGATAAAAACGAAAATCTTCCGAAAATAATTCCCAGCCCTCAAATAAATAGATCTCCAGAAGCCTCATGGCTATTGGCTTATAGGGCAGGCATTTTAAATAAAGAAAATAGTGTAGAAAATAAAAATAAGATTTTAGGCTTATGCCCAGGCGCAGAATACGGCGAAGCCAAACGTTGGCCAGCCGAATATTATGCCGAAGTCGCGAACGAAGCCTTGAATAAAGGCTGGCAAGTATGGCTATTCGGCTCGGATAAAGATGTGCCAGTCACGAGTCAAATCAATCAACTCACTCAAAACAAATGCACTGACTTTGGCGGGAAAACCAAACTGGGCGAGGTGATTGATTTAATGGCGCTATGCGATACGGTGATTAGCAATGATTCTGGCCTAATGCATATTGCGGCTGCCTTAGATAAAAAGCTCATCGCCATTTACGGCAGCAGCGACCCGTATCACACACCGCCTATGAGCACCAAAGCAGTGATAGAGTACTTGGCGCTTGAATGTAGCCCGTGCTTTAAACGTGAGTGTCCGCTAACGCATTTAAACTGCTTGAAAAATATTACTCCAGCTTCAATCATTCATCGACTTAACCCATAAAAATGCCATCTTCCAACAAATTACTAAGTCTGGCTTATTATCTACCTCAATTTCACGAAATTGAAGAAAACAACCGTTGGTGGGGGCAAGGTTTTACTGAATGGACACAAGTAAGCCAAGCGAAAAAATACTTTGATTGGCAAGCAATCCGCAAACCCATAGCGCCATTTGGAGAATATAGTTTGCTAAGCCCCGATGTAATGGAGTGGCAAGCAAGCACCGCAAAACAGCATGGTATTGATGGCTTTTTGGTCTTTGATTACTGGTTTGGCGCTGAAAAAACGCTGCTAGAAAAGCCCATGCAAATGGTTTTAGATCAACAGTTGAATTTTGATTATTGCTTATGCTGGGCTAACCACACTTGGTATAACAAACGTGAAAACATTGTATTAATTGAACAGCAATATCTAGGCATTGCGGATTACACAACTTACTTTAATCGCCTGTTGCCGCACTTCCAGTCTGCACATTATATTAAAATTGACAACAAGCCTATTTTTGCAATCTTCAACCCCAATGAAATCTCCGATTTACCAGTATTCGTTGATACATTCCAAGCGCTCTCGATTAAACATGGGTTTGATGGCCTTTATTTAATTGCAGATAATACTGATGCATCCGCAGAACATTCGCATTATTTTGACGCTTATACTAGGTCAAATGGTCTATTTAAAGCGCGCAATAGAGACAATCCGATTTCGTACATCAAAGAAAAATTAACGCGCAAACTTGGCTATACGCAGTTGGGGCCTTTTTGTTATAGTTACAATCAATTAGTGGTTAAAAACCATACTGATGCTAACGATGCGAAATATATGCCGACGGTTTTTACAGGCTGGGATACCACGCCACGACACCAAAAAAGAGGCACGATCTTAAAGGATTTTGATTTGGCCACATTTCAGCGCCATTTAGCGACGATAAAACAAACACTTGTAAAACACGATGTATCGAATAAAATCATCATCATTAAATCTTGGAACGAATGGGCAGAGGGTAATTTGTTAGAACCAGACAATATTTTTGGCTACCAATTATTAGAAGCTTATAGTAATTTCACAACTAACTTTTATTCTTAGCTGCAATGAAACTATTATCAAGAATTTTAAAACGGCTAAAAACTTACTTTTCAAAGCGAGAAGAATTAAAAAAACAAAGTAAAATCTTAGGCAAACCTAACCGCTCGCAAAAAATATTTAACGATTTATATGCACACTCTAGCATGGGTAATAATAGCTATGGGGTTCCTGCTATTAAATTTAGACACTCTGATGCAAAATTAACGATAGGTAATTATTGTTCAATTGCAAAAAATGTTGAAATATACCTTGGAGGCAATCATCGCGATGATTGGGTTAGCACCTATCCATTTCCTAGATACTTTGTAGAGGCAGCCCACATAAAAGATTCTGATGGTACGCGTGGCAATGTTACTATCGGCAGTGATGTATGGTTATGTCAAAACGCGACCATTCTCTCTGGCGTGAATATTGGCCATGGCGCTGTAGTGGCTAACGGAGCAATTGTCACCAAAGATGTTGCACCATATGAAATTGTGGGCGGCAACCCAGCTAAACATATCCGCTGGCGTTTTGATGAAGCTACTCGCGCGGCCTTGTTAAAAAGCGCCTGGTGGGATTGGCCAGAAGATGAGGTGCTGAGTGTGGTTGAGTTGCTTTGTTCGGACAATATTTCAACATTTCTTGATTACGCTAAAAACAGGAAATCTGAGTAGCTTAAAACTCAAGCCAATTTCATGCTACTAAAAAAACTCCTCTCGCTTTCTGAAAACCAGCTGCAAAAGTTCATCACTTTATTGGCTGTGCTAATCGCCTGCCAAGCCATTTACACTCAACACGGCTGGATAAACGACGATTCTGTACTATATTTTGAAATGACCAGATTATTTTCAATGGGTGAATGGAAACAAGGCGTTGCTATGTTTAGTTGGCCGCTTTATCCTGCGCTGATTAGCGCGGTACATCAACTCACGCGATTTGAAATACAAACCTCAGCGCAAGTGCTTAATGTGCTATTTTTCGCCATTACCACTTATAGTTTTATAAGCTTAATCAGGCTGGCAGGTGGCAATAAAACCACCCTTATTTGCGGTGGTTTTTTATTGCTAAGCTCAGCTTACATTGTGGGCGACGTGTTACCCATGCTGATGCGTGATCAAGGTTTTTGGGCGGCATTTCTTACCAGCCTCGTGTATTTTACTCGGTTTTATCGAGATAAAAAAATAAGTGATGCACTGCTTTGGCAAGCTTGTGCAATTCTAGCGGTGCTATTTAGAATTGAGGCGATTACTTTTTTAGTGTGCTTGCCCTTTGCACTATTTCAACAGCGCGAATTTACAATTAAACAAAAGCTTATACACTTTTTTCAAATTAATCTTTTGCCTATTTTTGCACTGGTTTTAATACTTGGCGCATTGCTTCTTGTGCCCTCAGTGCACTTAAGTGATTTCGGTAGACTGCAAGAAGTGGTCACAATTATCCCTAGAATGCTCACCGACGTAGCCCAAACATTTAGCAGCAAAGCCAATATCATGAGCGAAAAGGTGCTGGGTAGTTTTTTCGATAATTACGGCATGATGGGTGTCATCGTCAGTTTAGCTTTTATTGTTATTTTTAAGGTGATTAGCCTCATAGGCTGGCCTGTTGCGGGCATCATGGCATTAAGCCGTAACATTGGGCCATCCACTCAACTTATGCAGCAAGATACCCGTGTTGTGTTGTGCTGGACATCCGCACTTGCCCTGTTGAATGCTAGTGTGATTATTGCCAGCGTGTTTGTGCTATCTGGTCGCTACATTATTGCGCTTGGGCTTATTCTGCTCATTTTTGCAGCGTTTCATCTTGCCTCTCTCATTGAAAAAATACGCTCAAAAAAAATCAAAAAACCTTGGCAAAAAGTATTACTGTTTATATTTTTAGCGCTGTTAACTTTCTCAGCTGTCAAAAATATCTTACCAAAACGTGCTGGTTACAACTTCGAGCAAGATGCTGTTGCCTACTTAAAGCAACAGCAAATACCTAATAGCCGAGTGTTTTTCGTTACGCCTAGGTCGCGCTATTACGCTGGCGCGCCTTATGCGGGCAGAGGCCACGACTATTGGGATTACACACAAGCAGCTATTACAGATGGCTCAATTTACCAGTACGACTACCTAGCGATTAATCTTGATATTGATGAGCGATATGCAGCAAGAGAAAAAATACTGACCGAAAAATTGCCACAATATAAAGTGGTTAAAGAGTTTTACGGCTTAAGAAACAAGAAAAAAATCATGCTATTTGAGAGAAAATAAATGTCTAGTAATACTTTATTTGGCAGGCAGTTCAAGTTGATTGATTACTTCTTTAGCGGCAATAATTGTAGCCTGTAAACGATGTTTTTTATCTATAAAAGCCACGTTTTTCTTACACCTAAATAACTCTATAAGCCTCATAGTAGCAAGGTAAAATTTAGATTTAATGATGGAATGTCTGGCTAATTTAAGCACATCACGTCGGTCATAGTGCTTCATGCAAAATAGAAACACACCGCGCTTTTTTCTAAGCCATTTATCTAGCGAATCCGCACCAAGCTCACTCGCGCCAGATATGTGCATAATTTTTACGGTGTCGCAGTAACCAATTTCATAGCCGTGCTGACGTAAGCGCAAGCCAATATCGGCGTCTTCGCCATACAAAAAATAATCGGGATCAAAGCCTGCTATTGCTTGATATGCCTCGCGCTTCAATAGCAAGCATGCGCCTAGTAGCCACGCAATTTTGCCAGGAAGGTTTTCAAGCTGATCCTTAAATTTAAGTTTCTTTGACTGCGGATAAGTGAAACGCGGTGTAACATGTTTGTTTTTTCTAGGTTCAAATATTTTAGGGCCAACCATGCCAAGTTTTGGGTTTTCTATTAAAAAATCTACCATTTTATTAATCGCCAACGGGTCTTGAATTTCAGCATCTGGATTTAGTAACAACAAAAAATCGCCCCTTGCTTGGCTTGCCGCCAGATTATTGCCTCGGCTGAACCCTAGGTTTTCATTGCTTTCGATCAGTGTGATTTTTTTTCCAAATGAAGTGCTTAATAGTTTAACGCTATCGTCTATGCTGGCATTATCAACCACAATAATTTCTAGTTTAATATAACTTTGATTGAGTAAGGACTTGATGCAAGCTTCGGCATAGTTGCCAGTGTTATAGTTGACGATTAATACTGATACACATTTCTGCTGATTCATTAAGTTTATTGACTGCTATAGTTGATAATATTGGCGGTACCATTTTACAAACTTTTCCACGCCCTCTTTTAAGGGTGTGTTCGGTTTAAAACCCACCCAAGCCTGTAACGCGCTGGTATCGGCATAAGTGGCTTTTACATCGCCCGCTTGCATGGGTAAAAATTCTTTTTGAGCGGTTTTTCCTATGGCGTTTTCTAGCAAGCCAATAAAATCTAAAAGCTTTTCGGGCTGATTATTGCCAATATTGAATAGTCGGCAAGGCGCATTGATATTGGCTTGCATGCTAGGTGTTGCAGGTTTATCCAGCACACGAACCACGCCTTCAACAATGTCGTCAATGTAAGTAAAATCACGCAGCATATCGCCATGATTAAACACTTTAATTTGCTTATCGTTAAATATGGCATCCGCAAACAAGAATGGTGCCATATCTGGCCTGCCCCATGGCCCATAGACAGTAAAGAAGCGTAAGCCAGTGGTTGGCAGACCATACAAATGGCTGTAGGTATGCGCCATCAGCTCGTTGGCCTTTTTGGTGGCGGCATACAAGCTTACTGGGTGATCTACATTATCCGTTTCTGAAAATGGCAATTTGGTGTTGCCGCCGTACACACTTGATGAGCTGGCATAGACTAAATGCTGCGGTTTTATCGCTCTGCAAGCCTCTAAAACATTGGTGAATGCGACGATGTTGCTGTTGATGTAAGCATGTGGATTTTCTAGCGAATAGCGCACGCCAGCTTGCGCGGCGAGGTGAACCACGTTCTCAGGTTTTTCATCTGCAAAAAGTTTGGCGGTTGCGGCTTGTTCGGCTAAATCTAACTTTACAAACTTAAAGTTTTTGGCATTGGCGTGTGCCTGAATGTTATCTAGGCGCGCTTGTTTTAAGCGCACATCGTAATACTCATTGAGGTTATCAACGCCCACCACCGTATCACCGTGCGCCAATAATTTAAGCGCTACCGCATGTCCAATAAAGCCCGCCACACCTGTCAGCAACACTTTCATTTGTTAAGCGACTCGTCCAATAGATTGGTACTCAATGCCTGAGTTTTTTACCACTTGTGGATCATACATATTACGTCCATCAAAAATAATATTGGCTTTAAGTTTTTGTTTAATAGTGGAAAAATTTTGGCTTCTAAATTCTTTCCATTCTGTCACAATCACTAAAGCATCGGCATTATTTAAGGCTTGGCTAGGCGTTTCTGCAAAACTTAAACCCTGCACGCCATTAAAAATGCGTTTGGCCTCTGGCATGGCAACAGGGTCATAAGCCGCTACCGTAGCGCCCGCTTCAAGTAAATCATGAATCAGCACGCGGCTGGTCGCTTCGCGCATATCATCGGTATTCGGCTTAAATGCCAAGCCCCACACCGCAAAATGCTTACCCGCTAAATTTTTGCCGAAATGCTTTTTGATTTTTTGCGTCAGCACTTGCTTTTGCGCATCATTCGCCGCCTCCACCGCATTCAGCACTTTTAAATCGTAACCATTATTGCTGCCTGTGCTAATCAGTGCTTTCACATCTTTGGGGAAGCACGAGCCGCCATAGCCACAACCTGAGTAGAGGAAATCATAGCCAATACGCGGGTCAGAGCCTATGCCTTTGCGCACCGATTCAATATCCGCGCCCAAAATTTCGGCTAAATTTGCCAGCTCGTTCATAAAGCTAATACGCGTTGCTAGCATGGCGTTGGCGGCATATTTGGTCAGCTCGGCCGAGCGCACATCCATCATCACCAAACGCTCGTGGTTGCGCTGGAAAGGCGCGTATAACGCACGCATGATGTCTTTGCTTGCCTCATCTTCTGCACCAATCACAATGCGATCTGGTCGCATAAAGTCCTCAACCGCAGCACCTTCTTTTAAAAACTCTGGGTTTGAAACCACACTGTAAGCAATATCTGCTTTACGGCTTGCAAGCTCCTCTGCAATTGCCGCTTTCACTTTATCGGCAGTGCCGACTGGTACGGTGGATTTATCCACAATCACTTTGTAATGCGTCATGTACTTGCCAATATTTCTAGCAGCCGCAACCACATATTGCAAATCGGCAGAGCCATCTTCATCGGGCGGTGTACCCACTGCAATAAATTGCACATCACCAAATTCAACCGCTTGTTGGATGTTGGTGGTAAATTTTAGCCGCCCTGCCGCCACATTACGGCGCACCATCTCTAGCAATCCAAGCTCGTGAATTGGGATACCACCATCTTCTAAAATTTTAATTTTAGCTGGGTCAATATCTAGGCACAGTACGGCGTTGCCTACCTCTGCCATGCAAGTGCCGCTTACTAAACCTACATATCCTGTGCCAATTACGGTAATTTTCATTATAAAATTCTCTATCTAAATCAAAAAATTAACTAAGCTTACATACTTGACCAAAGCCAAAAACGGTTAAAGACTTATTCTTTTTTAAGTATGGGCTAAATTCTTTTAGTGTGCAGTCCGCTTTTAGTCTAACCGCAGTTAAATCATCACTCTCAACCAATAATAGAAAAGATTTTTGCATGCTTTTGGCCTGCTCAAGCTTATTTTTATCTAATATTTTAATCGACCTATTGGCATAATAAACCAATCTGCTGTCAATCTCTTGATAGGCATATAAGTCAGCTTGCTTAATTGTTGACACCCAAGCACTAAAAGTTGGAAAAACCGCTACACGATAAGCAAACACTTTAGGCTCAAATAAGGCATAAAAAATTGCAAAGCCAATGGGCAGCAATAACGCGATAACGACAATAATTTTCTTTCTAGCTTCAGTCACAGTATCAAAAATCGCCGCTAATTTGATTGCCAATAAAATGGCAATCAAGGGATATATCGGCAGTAAGTATTTAGCATGTTTGTTACTAAATAAAGAAAATATAATCAATGGTAAAATTGTTGCCGCAAGTAAAACAAGCTGCTTAGGCTGTTGAATTTGTTGCTTAAAAAATTCTTTTGCGCCTACAAAAAACAAGCCAATCAGCAACATAAAATCAACCGCAATCCATCCCAAATAACTCAGCAATGGTTTCGCGCTGTCGCTTTGCATTTTATCCAACATGTCTCGCTTAAATACTGTTGCCCAGATATCCAAGCCCAATTGCCAGCTCACTATTGCATACCAAGCCATGCCCACAATCAGAAAAATCAGCCAACCACGCCAGCTAAGTAACACTGCTTTGATGTGCGGATTTTTGCTATAAATAGCTGCTATCAACAATGGTAAAGTCACTAGCAGTAACACCAATGGTCCTTTGGTCATCAGCGCCAAGGCCAATAGAAAGTAGCTAAGAGTTATCCAGTTTTTGCTAGATTGAGATTGAATGTATTGCAAAGCGGATAAAAGCGAGCCAATGCACAGCGCGCTCAGTAGCATCTCTATTTCTGCGCGGCGCCCCAGCATGGCAAAACCAAGATTAGCGATTAAAAGCTGCACTGCAAACAATGCAGCCCATTGCCCAGACTGCCGCAAAGTATAACGATAAGCCATAATCAAAACAGCAATGGCTGCAAGAGCAGATGGCAAGCGCAAGGTCCATTCATTCACACCCCAAATCAAGGCGAGACTAGACGAAAGCCAATATAAAAGAGGCGGCTTAGTTAAATACAACTCACCATTAAGGTGCGGCAACAGCCAATTGCCACTAGCCACCATTTCTTGAATGGCGAGTGCGCGCCGCCCTTCGTTGAGTGTTAGCAAATCAACACTGCCCAAACCCCAAACAAACACGATAATCCCGATTAGTGCGGTTATCCGTAAAAGTAATGGATAGGCTTTATTTAAATCGAGTTGCACGTTGACCGTTTTTATTCGTTTAGTTTGTTTTTAATGCGGTGAATTAATACTAAGTTTCTGGTATAAACAATGGTGCCAGGTAATTGGCCTAGAATAATAACGGGGTCTAATTTATGCAATCCGTAAGCCAGCACTATCAAGCCACCTAGCAAACTTAAATACCAGAAACTCACTGGAATCAAGCTTTGGCCTTGCCGCTCACTATGTATCCATTGCACAATAAAGCGCGCCATAAATAAGCACTGGCCAGCTAAACCAATAACCAGCCACACAATATCGGTTTTGGACGTACCTGCAAAATAATGCCGTATTGCTTCGATTAAATGTCCTAAAAAATAGCCCAAGCCGTGATCCATCTTAATCCTCTTTCATAACTGGTACTTTGGCTCGTCTCTGTAGCCATGCGACACCAAACAAATCAACGATTCCTACCAGCAGTCTGTCGATTGTTCCGTAGTTAGATTTACCATGCTCGCGATTGCGATGCGCAACTGGCACTGATAAAATTTTGCCACCACGGCGCTTAATGAGCGCGGGTAGAAATCGGTGCATGTGGTCAAAATACGGTAAATCTAAAAATGCCTCGCGCTTGAACAATTTAAGGCCACAACCTGTGTCTGGCGTATCGTCGCGCAACATTTTAGAGCGCACTGTGTTGGCAATTACCGACGACATACGCTTAATCCAAGTATCACGGCGGCTGGCG
>JANLWF010000185.1:0-1765 GCA_031364385.1 Methylotenera sp. | reverse complement strand
GTGAATCACGCCTTGATCATACTCTGCGGAGACGCTTTGAAAACTGGTAGTGATCAACCAGCGCATGTGGTCATTTTCTGCATTATGAAAAACTGACACTAGTTTTGTGCAGATTTTGTCATAGAGCGCTTTATCTAGATTGGACAAATCTTTGGTTCTACAGCCAGGATAAACGTAATCAATGTTAGCCACTTCATGGCAAAACGTATATTTTTGTGCCAATGCGAATTTTCTAATCGCGTCTGGGTTTTCGTAAAAGTTTTCTATGATTGCAACGGGGTATAAGTTCATATTATTATCGGTACACTTCTTTTCTATTACCTATTTTAACTACCAAAATTTTAACTTCGTTATCTAAGATTTGAACAATCACTCTATAATCACCAACGCGATATTTCCAAAATTCACCTAACTCAGATCCCTGTAAAGCCGCCCCTAGAGTTCTAGGGTTAATGGAGGTTGAAATTCTGTTCTCTATAAAATCAATAATTCTTGTTGCGATTGGCTTGTCTAAATTCTTCAGCACTTTTAGGGCTTTATCTTCAAAAATTATTTCCCATACCATTATTCAACCATACCTAATTCTTTTTTTACTTCTTCTAATGTATAAGTTTTACTACGCCCAGCCTGAATATCAGCTAAAACTTGCTCTGCCAAATACAAATCTTCCATATCTTCTAAATATTCCAAAATAGCTTCGCGCGCGTAAAATGTTTTGGTGCGACCTGTGCTTTTAGCGAGGCTGTCTAATCTTGCTTCTATTTCGGCTGGTAATCTTATGGCTAACATATTAATCTCCAATTCTGCTATACGTGTATATCATAGCATATTTTAATAATTAGCGTGGGTTATGCAGAAGTGCGACTCGCTCCGATGCGATGGTGAATAGTGCAAGATTGTTTCGCGACGACGGCGTCGTTCCTACAACCGCGAGGGGTACAACGACGAAGCAATCCAAACAATGCTGCTTTAATTACACAGCATGAATGATTAACTGACATTGCTTGGATTGCCGCGCTGCGCTCGCAATGACGGCAATAAAAAAACGGCAACCGAGGTTGCCGTTTTTATTTTATCTTTCTTAAACTAACACAGGGTTAACCCTGCGGTAATTCTAGAAGAATAAGATTGCGCCTAAAGAGATAGTTTTTGATTTACCATCTAAATCAGCAAGTGCGCCTTTGTTGTTAATTTCAGATTTAACATCTGAGTATTCGGCTACTAGGTTTAAGTGTTTTGTCAATGGGTGGTAAGCGCCCACTGTCCACATACGGTTTTGTGAATCACTGAATGTGTCAACAGAGTTGCCATCAAGTGTTGATTCACCATAGCTCAGGCCTAATTTAGTGCCTACACCTGGAAGTGTGTATGTACCTTGAACGTACCAGTCGTCTGAATCACGGTCATTACCTGTTTGGTCAAAACCATTATTCAATAGTACTGTTGTACCAGTACCTCTACCTTCACCATAGTAACCAGTTAAACCAAAACCAGCTACATTAACAGTCGCGCCTAAATCCCATGCAGATGCACGGTCAGAACCTAAATCAACATTATTAAAAGTAAGGGCTTCAACTTTTTGAGTAATACCAGATGCCCATACTTTACCGCCGAAGTCGCCAGCCCACTCGTAAGACACTTTACCTTCGAATGCTGGACTTGAACCACCACGCTCAGCACTTGTTGCACTATTACCGCCGCCAATAGCATTCCAAGCTTGCGTTACACCTGCTGTAAAGCTGAAGCCATTCCAGTTTGGTGATGA
>JANLWF010000184.1:0-1726 GCA_031364385.1 Methylotenera sp. | reverse complement strand
GACAATGAATCGCAGTGCCTATTGGATGCCATCGATGATTGATACTGCATCCAAAACTGCCGTTAAACCTGATTTAGCAATGTTTTATTACAAGAATGGACGTACACCAACTGGTCTAATAAATGCGCCACCAAAAGGCTTAAGAATGATTGCTGGTAATGCAAAAGCTACTAGCTCGACAACTTCTAAAGCAAACTTTACTTGCCTTAGCCGTGTGCCATTTTATGGCTGGAAAACCAGCATTCCATCTTGTAATGTGGGTGAAACCATGCAAATGCATGTTACTTTTCCACAATGTTGGGATGGTAAAAACTTAGACTCTCCAGATCATCAAAGCCACATGGCTAGTACGGTGAGAACACTCACAACTGCAAATAAATGCCCTACAAGTCACCCTATCGCTTTGCCAGAAATAACAGTTAACTTTAACTATAAAGTTTCAGCGACTCATAACCCAGCTTCTTGGCGGCTAGCGAGTGATAATTATGCTGCCAGTTTGCCAGGCGGTTATTCTGGTCATGCAGATTGGGTTAACGGTTGGGATGAGAATTTCATGGCTGGTATTGTTAAAAACTGCATCAACAAATCGCTTGATTGTCGTTCACATCTTTTAGGTGATGGCAGAATGTATTACTAAAGTATATTTTGAGTAAAAATAGTGAGTGAGCAAAAAAGCCAGTTAGTAATATCTGGCTTTTTTTATTTATATTTTGCAACGAAAATCATTTGCAAATGCAGTCGCAGAAAATTACCCCTCATTCACTGTATTAATTGCCATCAGCTATTGCAAACTTCTGCCAATTGCAGCGCCACAAATATTCATCAAGCCTTGCGGCATTATGCCCAGCACTAATAATGCTAAAGCATTGATACTAAGTATCAGCTTCATATCAACGGGTGCGCTAATCTCTGCGCCATCTTGTGGTGCATCAAAATACATGAGCTTAACAATGCGCAAATAGTAAAATGCGCCAATGACAGCCATTAAAACTGCAAACACTACCGCCCATATATAGCCCGCCTGCAATGCTGCTTGCAGCACGGTAAACTTGGCGTAAAAGCCAAGCGTAGGTGGCACTCCAGCCATACTGAACATAGTAATGAGCATAAGCATCGCAGCCCATGGGCTGCGATGAAATAAGCCTTTAAGGTCATCTAAATTTTCCGCCTCAAAACCTTGGCGCGATAATAATAAAATCATGCCGAAACCCGCCAATGTCATCAGCACATAAGCGCTAATATAAAACATGCTAGAAGTAAAACCGTTCATGCTGCCGCTCATCAACCCGAACAACAAAAAACCTATATGCGAAATAGTAGAATACGCTAACATACGTTTTAGGTTGCTTTGTGCGATGGCGGTGAGGTTACCAATGGTGATGGAAAGCACCGCCATGATCAGTAGCATATCTTGCCAATCGACTGTAAGTGGCTGTAAACCTTGTGCTAACAAACGTAGAGCAATGGCAAACGCGGCAAATTTTGGCACAGAGCCTATCAGCATGGTGATTGAAGTGGGTGCACCTTGATACACATCGGGCACCCACATTTGAAACGGCACCGCGCCAAACTTAAACGCCAAGCCTGATACCACAAATACCAAGCCTAATATCAACACTGGATTTTTGGTGTTAATTTCTTGCAACGCGCTGGTAATTTCGGTGATGTTAAGGCTGCCTGTCATGCCGTAAATCATGCTCATGCCGTATAGCAACATGCCAGAAGC
>JANLWF010000163.1:0-2231 GCA_031364385.1 Methylotenera sp. | reverse complement strand
CTACATAGAGGCTCAATTTGGAAATCTAAGTGTCGTATCGCTGTATTTGCCTAGTGGCTCAAGCGGCGAAGAGCGCCAAGCATTTAAATTCAGCGTGTTAGCGCGCATCATGCCGCATTTAGAGGCTCTAGCCAAGCAAGGTCGCGATGTAGTAATTTGCGGTGATATTAATATAGCGCATCAAGAAATTGACCTTAAAAACTAGAAAGGACACCGCAAAAACTCAGGCTTTTTGCCAGAAGAGCGCGCTTGGCTAGGCGATTTGTTTGAGCGCGTGGGCTGGACAGATGTCTATCGCCAATTGCATCCAGCAACCACAGATGAATGTTATACCTGGTGGAGCAACCGTGGTGCAGCTTATGAGAAAAATGTGGGTTGGCGGCTTGATTACCAAATTGCGACACCAGAATTGGCAAATAAATCAATCAAGTCAACTATTTACAAAGAGCAACGTTTTAGTGATCATGCACCGCTTATTATTGATTATCAATAAACAATTATTTTGCTAAAAATTATCCAAAAAAATCAATCCGTTTGCATTTCAATGTTTTTATTGGCACTGTTGCAGTATGCAACAGAGAACGCTAACGCGGCCGAAGTACCTATACCATCTGGCATTAGCGATTTATATTCAGATATTGATATGCGCGTACGATTATCCGCAAAAGCAAGCGCACTAGCTTGTGTGGCCGAGGAATGTGCAGAAAACTCAGCTTTTGATGCGCGTATCGACGTCATTGGGCATTATCTGAGCAAAGCAGCTTTGATGGCGTATCCTCAAAAGCGGAAGGTGATTGACAACTTTAATTTTTCTGTAGCAGATAAGCTAGAAGCAGGCACCGTTTCTAATAATAAAGGGCAGATAGTCGTTTTTCGTGGCGTGCAAGGTTTGCAGCTGAGTGATGATGCGTTAGGATTTGTGATTGCACGAGAAATGTCGCATGTGCTGGCTGGACATCATGTGACCAACACTTCAACTAAACTCATTATTTCCGCCTTAGCCAGTGTGCTGTTTCCAGCGTTTGCTATTATTGGCGCTTCTAGTGCCGCCGCTCAGGCCAGTAGCGCCACCACGCTTATTTCTAGTGCCGCATCGACCGCTACGTCGATGGTAGGTAGCGAAGTAGTCATGGCTCAAATGAAGCCATCCCAACTCAACCAAGCCGATGAAATGGCGCGTAATATCATGGAAAAAAATGAGTGGGACATGCGTTCTGTAGAAAGTGTGCTAACGCAAGATGGTGTGGTAAAAGGCGCATGGATGCTAGACCTGCAAGCAAGTCGATATACATTGAAAGCCATTATTGAAGAAGAGGACGCATCAATTACTGATATTCCAGCGGACTACGTTGAAGATGATAGTGACATCATTACAGTACAATATCCACTCCCAGAAATTTAAATAATCAGCACGCAATAAATTGCATTATCCAATTAATAACGCCTTTAAATAAATTTGTAAGGATTCTTTTTTAGTTGCGACTAAGATTGTGTAGTGCATGATGAATATATTTTATCTTGCCTTACGTACCTATCTATACTACCTTTCTGATTTAAAGAGGGTAGATTTTTACAACAATTAGGAAGGATTTATTATGTCTATTCAAACATCATCTAAATTAGGTAAAGGCGCATTATTGGCAGTAGGTGCAGCAGCACTCATTTTGGCTGGTTGTGCCGGTACTGGCGCAAAAAGTGCCTCTAGTGGGGAAATGGTAAGCTGTTTGGGAATTAACTCATGTAAAGGTACTGGTTCATGTAAAACTGCTGAGAATGCTTGCAAAGGTCAAAACGCATGTAAAGGCCATGGTATGTTAGTGGTCACTTCAGAAGATTGTTCTTCTAAACATGGCACTATTATTTAATGTTGGTATTTAGTTATTGAAAGTTTAGGGCATGCTGTTAGCATGCCCTAACTATGGCATATTTAACACAAAGTAAAAACCAATTAGCAGGCCCATACTTTGGTAACTTGGGCTTTGGCTTAGGTTTGCGCCCAGATCATTATCTGGAAATTTTAGAATCCAAACCAAATGTAGATTGGTTTGAAATACTTTCTGAAAACTATATGGTGCCAGGCGGTAAGCCACTGCACTTTTTAGATCGCATTCGTGCAGATTATCCTGTCGTCATGCATGGGGTTTCACTTTCTATTGGTTCTACCACCTCGTTTGATGCAGATTATTTGCGCGATTTACGCAAGCTTGCCGACCGCATTCAACCTGCTTGGA
>JANLWF010000114.1:0-2034 GCA_031364385.1 Methylotenera sp. | reverse complement strand
TAGGCATACTGCCGTAGTTCATTATTGGCGTTGTGGTAGTGATTGGAGTGCTACGGCGAAGCAACACGCTATCTGGTGCATCTACCAAATATGGATTTATATTGCGCGCATTAACCGCATGCGGCTCGCCTTTAATATCGGCGTATTCGTAAATGGTTTTATCAGCCACATCTTGCAAACCAAAACCTACAATTACGCAATGCACAGCGGCTTTGCCACGTGCTTCATTGCTCCAGCTAAAGGTGCGGTGCGCAAAGTGGATTTTAATGCCTTGCGCCAGCATCCAGCCCCACAGCACGCCCACTTGCTCGCCTTGTGTAATGCTATTGGTTGAAACAAAAGCGCATTTAACCGCTTTATTTTCTTGAATATATCTTGCCGCTTTAATATACCAAGCGGCCACAAAATCTAATAAACCTGCATTTTTGATACTACCGCACACCGCTTGCATATTCGCCTTTTGCATGGCTGATTGATTACTTTTGCCCAAAAATGGCGGGTTACCTAAAATATAACTGCATTGTTGTGGTGCTAAAATCTGCGCCCAATCCAGCGTTAAGGCGTTGCCGCACACAATATGTGGCGTGGCTTTTAGCGGAATACGCGCAAAGTAGTTGCCAAACACTTCCGATATTTTCATGTTCATTTGGTGGTCGGTTAGCCACAGTGCCACTTGGGCGATTTGCGCGGGAAATTCTTCAATCTCAATTCCGTAAAACTGGTCAACATCCACGTAAATCAGGCTTTGCACATCTAACACTTGCTGCGTGCTATCGATGCTGGCGCGTAACACAGCAAGCTCTAGCAAGCGCAGTTCACGGTAGGTAATCACTAAAAAGTTGCCGCAACCACAAGCAGGGTCGAAAAAGGTTAAATCGCGCAGCTTTTGGTGAAACTCTGGCAAACGCTTTTTGTTGCCTTTGATTTTTTCAAACTCTGCCCAAAGTGCATCTAAAAACAAGGGTTTGATGAGTTTTAGAATATTCTCTTCACTGGTGTAATGCGCGCCCAAATTGCGCCGCGCATCCGCATCCATAATGCTTTGAAACAAGCTGCCAAAAATGGCGGGCGAGATAATGCTCCAATCCAGCGCGCATAAATCCAACAGCGCCTCACGCATTTTGCTATCAAACTGTGCGGGCGGTAATGATTCCTCAAACAGTTTGCCATTTACGTAGGGGAAAGTGGCTAGGCTTTCATCCAAATTGTTTAGGCGCTTATTGCTTGGCGTGTTAAGCACATAAAATAAGCTGCTGAGATGATGCGCTAAATCGCTGCCATCTGCGCTGGTCTTGGTTTCTATATAATCTTGCAGCAAACGTTTATCAAAAATAGTGGTATCTTCTGCAAACAAGCAGAACAGCAAGCGCACCAAATATAGCTCTAGCACATGCCCATCGTAACCCACGGCCTTAAGCGCATCGTGCAGCTTGCCCATGCGCTCGGCGGCTTTAATATTGATAGGGTCTTGCGGCTTGATGATTTGCGTTTGGTAGCCCGCAATAAAACCAAACAGTTTGATGTTTTGGTATAAATCTTTAAGTGCAAATTCAATTTGCTCGTTGGTTTCTAAGTTGTAAAGCCGAAACTTAGAGAAATCTGAGACAAGAATGTATTTAGGTAAATCGCGTTCTTTTAGGCCTGGGAAATATTCTAGTGCTTGCGTAAACGCTTTATCTAGGCTTTTGCCGCGCGATTTATGCTCTACCAGCAACTGACCACGCCAAAGCAAATCGATAAAACCACCTTTGTCATCTGACTTTTTAACGGACTCTTCAAAGCTGGCAATACGGCGACGCGTGATGCCAAATACATTAAAAAAGGCATCCCAAAACGATTTTGCTTCGGCATCTTCGCGAGATTCCGTTTCCCATTCTTTTGAGAATGTACTCGCGCGGGTTTTAATCTCGTTCCATGAAAGTGGCATATTTAGAATCTGCTTATTATTTTAATATTTAACGGGTATTTACAGCGAGTGTACATGATATGAACGTAAAAAAGCCACACCCTAAGGCGTGGCTTTTTATTTGGTGG
>JANLWF010000097.1:0-10114 GCA_031364385.1 Methylotenera sp. | reverse complement strand
CACGTAGATAGGTCGATTCATGGCCCAGAAGACTTCATTCATACCAATGTGGTGGGTACATTTCACCTGCTGCAAGCGGTTCGTGCGTATTGGGGCGGCTTAAACACCGAGCACCAGCAGAATTTTAGATTTTTACATGTTTCAACCGATGAAGTGTATGGCTCACTTAGCGCCAGCGACCCAGCGTTTAAAGAGACTAATACTTATCAGCCGAATAGTCCATATTCAGCCTCTAAAGCGGCTTCTGACCACTTAGTGCGCGCGTATCATCACACTTATGGGTTGCCTGTGCTTACCACTAATTGCTCGAATAATTACGGCCCGTACCACTTTCCTGAAAAACTCATCCCATTAGTCATACATAATGCGCTGGCGGGTAAGCCCTTGCCGATTTACGGTAACGGCCAGCAAATTCGGGATTGGTTGTATGTGGGAGACCATTGCACAGCAATACGCCGCGTGTTAGAAGCTGGGCGGGTAGGCGAGGTGTATAACATTGGTGGCTGGAATGAAAAACCGAATATTGAAGTGGTTAAAACGCTGTGCAGAATGCTGGATGTAAAAAAACCGCGTGTCGATGGCAAATCCTATTTGGATCAAATTACCTTTGTAGAAGATAGGCTCGGCCATGACCAGCGTTATGCGATTGATGCCAGTAAACTGGCAGATGAACTAGACTGGAAGCCAGTAGAGACCTTTGAGACAGGCATTGAAAAAACCGTGAATTGGTATTTAGAAAATCAAGATTGGGTAGGCAATGTCGCTAGCGGCGAATACAAAAACTGGGTAAGTACTAATTACAAAGAACGTGGTGAGGAATTAGCATGAAAGGCATCGTCTTAGCAGGCGGTTCAGGCACGCGCTTGTATCCTGCCACGCAAGTAGTTTCTAAGCAGTTATTGCCCGTGTACGATAAACCGATGATTTATTATCCGCTTTCAGCGCTAATGTTGGCGGGTATTCGTGAGGTATTGGTTATCTCTACGCCGCAAGATACGCCACGCTTTGCGGAACTGCTTGGTGATGGGTCGCAATGGGGTATGGATATTCAATATGCGGTTCAACCTTCACCTGATGGCTTAGCGCAAGCATTTATTATTGGCGAGCAATTTATTGGCAAAGACCCATGTGCATTAGTATTGGGTGACAATATTTTTTATGGCCACGAACTGGCGCAAATGGCGCAGAAAGCAGCGCAACAGACAAAAGGCGCCACTGTGTTTGCCTACCCTGTACATGACCCTGAACGCTATGGTGTGGTGGAATTTAATGCAGGTGGGCAAGCCATTAGCCTAGAAGAAAAACCTCAAGCGCCAAAATCGCGCTATGCGGTAACAGGTTTATATTTTTACGATAATCGTGTGGTGGAAGTCGCAAAAAACATGCAGCCATCGGCACGTGGTGAGCTAGAGATTACTGACGTCAATCGCCAATATTTAAAGTGGGGCGATTTGCAAGTAGAGGTGATGGGACGCGGCATGGCCTGGCTAGATACTGGCACGCATGACTCATTAATCGAAGCTGGCAGTTTTATCCAAACTATTGAAAAACGCCAGGGCTTAAAAGTGGCTTGTCCAGAAGAAATCGCTTATCGCATGGGCTTTATCGATGCCGCACAGCTGCAAATATTAGCCAATAAGTACGCAAAAAACGGCTACGGAGAATATTTAAAGCAGGTATTAACAGAGCGAGTATTTTAGTGTACACCAAGGTGATTCAATGAGTATAGTCCAAACAAAAATTCCTGACGTGCTTGTTTTTGAGCCTAAAGTATTTGGTGACGATAGAGGTTTTTTTTACGAGAGCTTTAACGCAAGCGCATTTCAACAAGCCACTGGTTTAAATGTTAATTTTGTACAGGATAATCACTCAAAATCTGCTAAAAACGTGCTACGTGGGCTGCATTATCAAATTGAACAAGCGCAAGGCAAGCTGGTGCGCGTGACGCAGGGAGAGGTGTATGACGTAGCGGTGGATATGCGTGCATCATCAGCGACTTTTGGGCAATGGGTGGGTGAAATATTATCTGCCGAAAACAAGCGTCAAATGTGGATGCCGCCAGGTTTTGCCCATGGCTTCTTGGTGCTATCTGATACGGCTGAATTTCTGTATAAAACTACCGATTTTTATGCACCACAGCACGAATGCTGCTTAAAGTGGGATGACCCTAGCATAGGCGTAGAATGGCCTTTGCAGGGCATGCCTATTTTATCGGCAAAAGATAATTTAGGCATTAGCTTGCAAGACGCTATCAAGTTTAAATAGTAAAAATCGATGCAAAAGATTTTACTCACAGGTGTGAACGGGCAAGTAGGCCATGCCTTAAAAACCAAATTTCTTCAGCACGAAGTCATCGCTTTATCACGTGAACAGCTTGATTTAAGCAAAACACATGACATTAAGCGCATTGTGCGCGAAATTAAACCAAATTTAATCATCAATCCAGCGGCTTATACTGCGGTTGATAAAGCCGAATCCGAACCAGAGCTGGCGTTTGCCATTAACGCCGCAGCCGCACAGACATTGGCAGAAGAAGCTGCTAGGATGAATGCAGCACTGATACATTTTTCTACTGATTATGTGTATGACGGCACTAAATCTGGTTTTTATGTTGAAATGGATGCAGTTAATCCAGTCAGCGTTTATGGCAAGAGCAAGCTGGCAGGTGAGGGCGCAATTCGTGCTGTAGGCGTGCCGCATCTGATTTTGCGCACCAGTTGGGTGTATGGTGCTTACGGCAAAAACTTTCTAAAAACCATACTACGCTTAAGCACAGAGCATGACAACTTGCGTATTGTCGCCGATCAGTTTGGTGCACCCACTAGCAGCGAAAGCATCGCAAATGCAGTGGTGAAGCTAGTGGACGTTTGGCAGCCGCATCAAGAAAACCCAACAGGTATTTATCATTTTACCAATACTGGCGAAACGTCTTGGCACGGCTTTAGTTGCGAAATTATTAATGAATACAATCGTTTAAAAGATAGCAGTGGCTGGCCCGAGCTGAAAGTAACTACAGACAACATAACGGCAATTACCACTTTAGATTATCCAACACCAGCAGTACGACCCGCAAACTCTAAACTGAACAATACAAAACTTAAGGCTGTTTTTGGCTTGGAATTGCCGAATTGGCAGCAAGGTTTAACACAGGTGATGCGAAGCTTAACTTTGTAAATTTAAGCCTTACACGCCTAGCGCATCTACCCAGCTGTTGGGCGTTTCGTAGAGCCTAACACGCTCAAGTTTCAAGTGGTTCCCGTAAGTATCTTTATATTGGTTTTTAAGGATTATAAACGCCTCAGCGGCCATATTTTCAGCGGTCGGTACGCTAGGGAATATCACAGTTTTGTGATTTGGCAGAGAGTTCAAAAAATCCAGCACAGGCTTATCGTTTTTATACACCAAAAACGCGTGATCCCACACATCTACCACGCTTTCGCGTGCGATACGCTTTACGTCAGAAAAATCCATCACCATGCCATTTTCTGAGGCCTGTTCTTGCGAAATAATGTCGCCCGAAAGCGTGATTTCAAGCGCGTAGCGGTGGCCGTGCAGATTGCGGCATTGACTTTTATGATCGGGAATGCGATGTCCAGCGTCAAATTCTAAACGAGTGGTGATTTGCATAAAATACTAAAAGTGTAATGATTTATAAAGCGCTATTATAGCAGGCTATAAGAACTGCATAAGCTACAGCGTAGGTGCTATATGATAGTCGCTATAAGGTTGTTGCATGATGTTCTTTTGCCCAATCGATAAACTTTTCAAATGGCATTGGCTTGGCGAAATAATAACCTTGGCATTTGTGAATTTTTAATTGTTTAATCAAATCCAAACAGTCTTTATCTTCTACGCCTTCGGCCAGCACTTCTTTGCCCAAGCTGTTTGACAGCATGGCAATAGAATTTACAATTTCATAATCGTCGCTTGAGCGGGTAATATCGCGCACAAAAGATTGATCGATTTTAATTAAATCAATCGGCATGGTGCGTAAGCGTGAAAGTGATGAGAAGCCAGTACCAAAGTCATCTAAAGCGAGCTTGAAGCCATTTGCAGCTAGCTGACTAATCACGGAGTTTGTTGTTTCATTGTATTCAAGCAGGCCATCTTCCGTAATTTCTAACACGATGTTTTTGGCGGTGATTTTCCATAAAGCCAGCATTTGCATGAGTAAGTGTGGCAACTCAATATCGTATAAGTCTTCTGCACGCAGGTTAATAGTAAGATAAAGCTTAAGCTTGTGCTCAAACTCAAGCTCTGCCGCGTAGCGACAGGCAGAATTAATTAACCAGCGTGTAAATAGTTTGCCTTTGCCTACTTTATTTAAAATTTCTACTGTTAGGGTAGGGTAAACACTATAGCCAGATTTTTCTGACCATCGTAGTAATAGCTCTGCACCTGCACAGCTTGAATCATCAAGATTGACGATGGGTTGAAAAAATAAAGTTAAGTTATCGCTTCCAAATGCCTCAATTACCTTATTTTCTAATTCATTTTGGGTCGAAAGAAGCGTTTTTAAATCTTCAGAATAGAAGACCAGAGGCAGCTGCTTATAAAGTGCATTTTCTAGCGCTAATTTAGAACAATTATACAAATCATGTATTTTTTCAGATGACTTCAAATCGAAAGCGCAGCCGATAAATGGTGTTACTAACACGGATTGATCGCCTATAAAAACCATTTCCTCAAAAGACCTTCGCAGTTTTGCGGCCAGTAAATTCAGTTGAATGTCGTCTGTAAGTTCAGGTATTAAAATATCAAACTGTAAGTTATCGCCGTAGTAAAGTTGATATTCACGCGAAGTATTCTGTAATAATATCTCCGTAATTTTTTTACTAAGCCTCATCGCCATCAAATTTGAAAAAATAGGATTATTTTTTGATAGCTGAAAATGCATAGAAAACATGCCTATTTTCTGATTATTGCTAGCAATTTCAATGACTTTTTCTAAGTCTGATTCGATCTGGCTTGAAATTGGTAGCCGTGTATTTGTATCATAATTGACCACATAATTAAACTGTAATTGTTGATGTTGCTGCGTGGTTTCAGCCACCAAATCAAATAGAAAACAATGTAATTTAGACGAGTTGGAACGCCTAAATATCGATTTCAATTCAAAGCTTTTAAGCAGGTTGAGCACATCCTGAGTGCTTGCACCGTCTTGAATAGCACTCAACCATGCAAAAATAAGCTGGTTGATATGGCTAGTAAAAGACAGTAAATCTTGACTGGCAGGCCAATTTTTTATTTCAGTTGCTAATTGTTGTAGAAAAGAATTTGAGTGCGTGTTTTTTGTTATTTCCGCCTGTTGAAGCACATTCAGATTAACTTTAAGGTTTGAAAGTACTGCTTGCGGCTTAAGTTGATAAGCCAATAATTTATCTAAAATAGCTTGTACTGAATAGGCAATTTCAACTTCCTGCAACTCCGCTGCCGTGGACGTTTCGACCTCACTCATATTTTTTTAAAGCGTTCTAAACATAAAAATCGCTGGGGTTGAGGCCGTAGCTATCTGGTGCTAAGCTTTTTACAATTTTATAGGGTTCACCAGCGGGAGTGTGTGGGCTGTTAAGTAAATTTAGGATGATAGGCGAAGTGTAGCGCATCTTATTGTTGTCTAATAACAGCATTAAGCGTGGCAGCAATCGCCTCACTTGGTTTTGTTGAATCACCACGCCAACCTCGCCAGTGTTGAGCTCTACCAAAGAGCTTACAGGGTACATGCCCATAAACTGTACCAGCTGGTCAACTAGCCCGCTACTAAATTGCTTGCCACTTAATTGGTGAATTTTATCTAACGCTTCTTGATGAAAAACGCCCTTAGCATAAGCTTTGTGACTGGTGATAGCACAATAGGTATCAATTAAGCCGGCAATTTGTGAGGGCAGACCAATTTGGCTTTCCTGTAATTTGTTTGGATAGCCGCTACCATCAATACGCTCATGATGTTGTGCCACTAAAAAAATCACTGCAGCTTGGATGTCTGGCGTTTTTTCTAAAATTTTCAGGCTTTCATCCACGTGTTTTTTTACGTAATCAAACTC
Source organism: Methylotenera sp. (assembly GCA_031364385.1). Classification (GTDB taxonomy): domain Bacteria; phylum Pseudomonadota; class Gammaproteobacteria; order Burkholderiales; family Methylophilaceae; genus Methylotenera_A. The sequence goes on along the minus strand of JANLWF010000097.1, from coordinate 4,070 downwards.
TTCTCGGGTGAGTTTTCCCTCTTTTAGCAACACATCAGCCGATAATTTTACCTTTCCCACATCTTGTAACAAACCAGCTAAACCCATTTCTTTAATCTGTTTTCTAGATAGGGCTAAAAAGTTAGCAAAAGCCATTATTGTTATGGATACGTTTAAGGCGTGGTGGTATGAATAATCATCGGTTTGTTTTAGTTTGGCTAGCCACAGCAGTGCGTCAGGTGTGCGGCCTATGCTGTCTACCATGTTATCTAAGATCTCACTTACGGCCGTTAAATCAAGATTTTTCTCGTTTGCAATGGCATCAAATATTTCTCTGGTAGCGATTTGCGATTGCTCATAAACTGGGTAGATAAGCGCAATTTCATTTTCAACTGGCGGTTCTTCTTCATAAATAACAACTCTATAACTATTATCACTATCATTTGTATTATTATTCTGAGAAGTTTTATCTGTGGATGATTTAAGTTTGTTGCGTTTAAATAAGCCACTAAAAAAGCTACTTATTCCACCACCACTATCTTCTGCCAGCCCTTGGGTAACAGCTTTTTGTTTTGCGCCAACTTGGACTGTATAGGGAAAGGCCTCTTGCAAGGCAGTATTAGCGCCATGCCGCAGGTTATAAATCGTGCCATCCTGGCTATTACGTTCAGTATTTTGCGGTGATTTGTAACCCTTTAACTCACGCAAAATATCAATGAAGGAGGATTTTTCTGTAATTTTTTGCGCAGTAGCTGAGTTGGTTTTAATGCCAGATGCGTTCTTGCTGGGGTCTTTTATGCGGAATACTGCACCTTCGCGTTTAATTGCTACGTCTTGTTTGGTTGGTGCTGCAAACTGATTACCTAATGATCTAGTGCGATCAATATAAACAAATCGACAAATCGACCTGAGTTTATCTAAGTCATTTTGATCATCCAGCAAAAAGCCTTGCAGTAGAAATGGCGTGCCCGCCCAAGGTCTATCCAGATCGGCCACATACATGCCGAGTTCAAGTCTTTCAGCTGCAATTTGTTCTTTTTTTATCTCAGCCATTTTTACTCAAAGTATCAATATGCGCCCAGGCGCTCTGTGCTAGAGATGGTAAATGATATCCACCTTCAAGTGAAGATATAATTCTCTTTTTAGCGTATTTTTCTGCAATTTTTTTTGTAAATTCTGTCATCCACACGTAGTCTTCTTCAATCAGGGCTAAATCTGCCAGTGGGTCATTTACATGGGCATCAAAGCCAGCCGATACAAAAATTATTTCAGGTTTAAAGGCTTCTAAAGCGGGCTTAAATTGAGTTTCAAATACTTTTTTAAAATCACCACCATTTGCTCTAGCCTTCATTGGCACGTTAATCATATTTTTACTGCGCGTATCTGCACCGCGATGTGGGTAAAACGGGTGTTGAAAAGTAGAGCACAGCATGACATTGGGATTATCTTTAAAAATATCTTCGGTGCCATCGCCGTGATGTACGTCAAAGTCAATGATAGCGACACGTTTGATTTTATGCTGCGCCATTGCATGCGCCATGCCCACCGCAATATGATTAAAAATACAGAAACCCGCGCTATTGGCGCGACCAGCATGGTGCCCAGGTGGGCGCACACAGCAAAAAGCGTTATCTACTTTACCAGCCATCACCAAATCGGTCGCTAAAATAACGGCGCCACTGGCGTGTAAAGCAGCTGATAGACTCATCGGCCCCATTGCCGTATCGCCGTCTAAGCGCACCAAACCTGCCTTGGGAGCGATATTGTGGATATGTGCTACATAATCTGGGCTATGTACGCGTTCTAGTTGTAGCTTGGTGGCTTTAGTCGCATCGTAAAACTGTAATTTTTGCTTTAAATCAGAGGCTAAAACTGCATTTTTAATGGCTGTGATGCGCGCCGGTGATTCGGGATGATTGCCATCCATGACGTGTAATAGCGTATCAGGATGGGATATGAAAGCAGTTTTCGTCATTCGCGTTAGTGCCAGTTAGGTAATCATTAATTCTCGAGACAAGTCTTGGTAAAATTTTAATCTTATGGCAGCTATTTTTCCAGTATTTACCGCGTTAATCACCGCGCAATCTGGCTCGTGCGTATGCTTGCAATTATTAAAACGGCAATTGCCCAAATAAGGTCTAAATTCTATAAAAGCCAGTTCTAATGTTTCTTGTGACAGATGGTTTAAGCCAAACTCTTGCAAACCAGGCGAATCAATCAGGCTACTGGGGTGATTAAAACCTAGTCCATTTAAATGATACAAATGCGCGGCAGTGGTAGTGTGTTTGCCGCTATCTAGCGCAGCGCTCATCTCTTGGGTACGCACGTTTTCATTTGGCAATAGGGCGTTAATAATGGTGGATTTACCCATGCCCGATTGACCTACCAGCACACTTTGATGATTACTTAAATAGGGTTGGAGCGTAGCAATGTCTTGCTTAGCGGACAAATGCAATACTTGATAACCCAAATTTTGATAGAGCTTGAGTTTATTTTTTGCGTCATCCGCATCGGTTAAATCACATTTATTTAGCACAATAAGCGGCTTGATATTGGCGGCTTCTGCGGCGACTAAGCAACGATTTAACAGTGCCTCATAAAAACTGGGCTGTGTGGCCAGCACAATGACGATTTGCGTGACGTTAGAGGCGAGAATTTTGCTTTTAAGGGTGCTACTGCGGTAGAGCAGGGATGTGCGCGGCTCACTTGACTCTACAACGCCTTGCGCCTTATCGGTGAGCTTGATATTGACGATATCGCCACAGGCTAAATCAGTTTTTTTGCCACGCGTGACGCAGCTGATACGACGAGTATTAAGACTTGAGGCGTCTGCCAGCTCAACCTCATAACGCTTGCCATAAGAGGCAACGACTAAGCCTTGCATCTTAGGCTGTGCATTTATTTTTCAAATTTATAATAGGTTTGATTAAGGTGGGCGGCTACATTAAGCTCTTCATCTTCAAACCATTTCAAGCCTAGGTTGGTATTGCAGTTGCGTACTTGCGCGACCAAACCTTTGGAGGTACTTACTTTGCGGTAGTCGCGCGTGTAAATAGCAGAGCCGTCGCCGCCGAAGCTAGAGGCGTGGCAGCTGATACAGTTTTTTTCATGCAAAGCCTTGCCAGCGGCCAAATCTGCTTTGGCGAATAGCTCATTTGCGCTTGCTTGTAAGTTAAATAAGCAGCTAGATAAGCAAAAAAGTGTGAATAAAATTTTCATTAAGCGCGTGAGCAAAACTTTCATTAAGCAAGTATAGCTATATTGCAGTGTAGGCGGCAAGTTTAGAAATGCGAATACTGGCGGGTGGGTGCGAATCATAAAATGCCGAGTGTAGCGGGTCTGGCGTCAGCGTTGAGGCGTTATCGCGGTAAAGCTTCACTAGCGCCTCAACCAAATGCTTAGCATTCGCATGTTTGGCTGCGTAATCATCGGCTTCAAATTCATTTTTGCGCGAATAACTGGCCATCACTGGGCGCAATAAAAATAGAAATACAGGTGAAACTAGCAAAAATAGTATTAAAGCCATGTAGCTGCTAGCTTCTGTCACGCCTAAGCCGTTGTAAAACCACGCTTGGTTCATTAACCAGCCCAGCAAGGCTAAGCCTAGAAAGCTTACAAAAAACATGAGAGCAATGCGCTTAATGACGTGATGATGTTTAAAATGACCAAGCTCATGTGCAAGCACCGCTTCGATTTCATCTGTATTTAAGCGGCTCAATAAAGTATCAAAAAACACCACACGTTTACTACTGCCGAAACCAGTAAAATAGGCGTTGCCATGGCTGCTACGCGCAGAGCCATCCATCACAAATAAGCCTTGCGATTTAAAGCCACATTTAGTTAATAGCGCTTCAATACGTGTTTTTAAATTTTCATCAGCCAACGGTGTAAATTTGTTAAATAATGGCGCGATAAATGTCGGGTAAACCGCCAGCATGATGATATTAAATACGCTCCACACCAGCCACAAATAAAACCACCAATATTGCCCTGCGCCCTGCATGAGCCACAGCGCAGCAAACAGAATCGGCAAACCTAAAGCTAGCCCTACTAGACTGTGTTTAACTAGATCGCTAAAAAACATGGCTACT
>JANLWF010000082.1:0-1801 GCA_031364385.1 Methylotenera sp. | reverse complement strand
ATCACGAGGGCGAAGTAGACCCTATCTCGGTGCAAATTGCGGGCGCAGACCCAAAAATGATGGCAGAAGCCGCACGCTACAACGTAGATAATGGTGCGCAGATTATTGACATTAACATGGGTTGCCCAGCCAAAAAAATCTGCAATGTGATGGCTGGCAGCGCTTTGTTGAAGGACGAGCCACTAGTTTTACAAATTCTTAGGGCGGTGGTAGGCGCGGTAGATGTGCCTGTGACGCTTAAAATTCGCACTGGTTGGGATAAAAATAATCGCAACGCTATCACCATTGCCAAAATAGCGGAAGACATGGGCATACAGGCGCTGGCGATGCATGGTCGCACACGCGCCTGCTTGTATATGGGCGATGCGGAGTACGAAACTATTGCAATGGTTAAACAAGCAATTCGAATTCCCTTAATAGCGAATGGCGACATCACCACGCCCGAAAAAGCCAAATACGTGCTGGATTACACAGGCGCAGATGCGGTGATGATTGGCCGCGCCGCGCAGGGCAGGCCGTGGATTTTTCGCGAGATTGAGCACTTTTTAAAAACTGGCACACATTTACTGCCGCCAACGGTAGAAGAAATCCATACCGTGATGTTAGAACACATCAATGATTTGTATGGCTTTTATGGCGATATTGCGGGTATGCGCGTGGCACGCAAGCATATTTCTTGGTACACCAAGGGCTTGGCTGGTAGTGCGAGTTTTCGCCATAACATGAACACATTGGATACCATCGATTTACAGCAAGCCGCGATTAACGATTTTTTTGCTGAGTTAAAAAACAAAAACGAGCGCTTGGTTTATGCAGAAGCCGAACCAGAATTAGAAGAACTGGCGGCATAATGGCAGGCAGTAGCAAATTGGCTGATGCTGTAAAGGAATCGCTAGATGATTACTTTACACACCTGGATGGCCAGCCACCACATGCCATTTACGACATGGTGCTGGGCTGCGTAGAAAAACCCTTGTTGGAATTTATTCTGAATAAAGTGGGCGGCAACCAAAGTAAAGCGGCAGAAGTTCTTGGCTTAAATCGTAATACCTTGCGCAAAAAAATGGCGCAATACCACCTTCAATAACCTTTCACATTCTTAAGAGTTTTACATGGCCGTTATTAAAAGAGCACTTATCAGCGTATCAGACAAAACGGGCATCGTTGAGCTTGCTCAAGCGTTAGTTAAACTTAATATTGAAATTTTATCTACTGGCGGTACCGCAAAGCTTTTTCGCGATAGCAATATTCCTGTGATTGAAGTGGGCGATTACACTGGATTCCCCGAGATGTTGGATGGTCGCGTCAAAACATTACACCCCAAAGTGCACGGTGGTCTGCTAGGCAGGCGCGATTTACCAGATCATGTTTCCACCATGCAAGCGCATGACATTCCGAATATTGACATGCTGGTAGTGAATTTGTACCCGTTTGAGGCCACAGTCGCCAAACCAAATTGCACGCTAGAAGACGCGATTGAAAACATAGATATTGGCGGCCCAGCAATGGTGCGTAGCGCGGCGAAAAACTGGCAGCATGTTGCGGTTTTAACCGATGCCAGCCAATATGCTGATATTTTAACCGAGCTGCAAGCTAATAACGGCGAGGCCTGTGGCGACACTCTATTTAAGCTATCCATCGCAGCTTTTAACCGTATTAGTAACTACGATGCAGCGATTAGCGATTATTTATCTAGCATTAATGCCGATGGCTCGCGCAACGCCTTCCCCGCGCAAGTCAATAGCCGCTTTGTGAAGTTGCAAGATTTACGCTACGGCGAAAATCCGCATCAAGAAGCCGC
>JANLWF010000060.1:0-1954 GCA_031364385.1 Methylotenera sp. | reverse complement strand
GCTCATGGGCAGCAGCGCCAAGGGCATGTTTGCGCTGCCTGCTTTTACACAAATGAGCCAGGCCATGAATCTCGATATCATTGATATGCGCCAAATCGGCGTGGATATTCGGCTGCGCGCCAAATTAAGTAAAAGATAAGTATGTTAATCGACACGCACTGCCACCTCGACGCAGCTGAATTTAATGCAGATAGAGACGCGGTAGCAAAATCGGCGCAAATAGCGGGCGTGGACATGATAGTCATCCCTGCCGTGGCGCGCGAAAATTTTCAGCAAGTCATCGAATTGTCCAACCAATATGCACACTGCAGCATGGCTCTGGGCATTCACCCCATGTATGTAGATGGCGCGCAACCAAGTGATTTGGCTTTGCTCAAGCAACTAATCACCTCACAGCTAGCAGCGCCAAATAGCAAGCTAGTAGCGGTAGGCGAGATAGGCTTAGATTTTTTCGTCACGCAGCAAAACCGCGAAACGCAGGAATATTTTTTCACAGAGCAACTTAAAATAGCCTCTGAATTTAACTTGCCCGTCATTCTTCACGTACGTCGCGCCATTGACGAAGTGCTGAAGTATTTGCGTAAATATAAAGTGCATGGCGGCATCGCACACGCCTTTAACGGCAGCGCGCAGCAGGCAGATGAGTTCAATAAATTAGGCTTTAAACTCGGTTTTGGTGGCGCCATGACCTACCCACGCGCGCTCAAAATTCGCGAACTGGCCAAAATTTTACCGCTGGAATATATCGTTTTAGAAACCGACGCACCCGATATTGCGCCTGAATGGATTGGCACCAAAGGCAGAAACAACCCCGCGCAGCTAGTAAAAATCGCCCAAACTTTGGCCGATTTAAGGTCACAAGAAATCACGCAAATCATTGAAGTTACAGGCAAAAATGCGCTGCAAATTTTGCCTAAATTAGTTAGTTTATGCACACCACTTGATGTGCTACATTAACAGTGGCAAAAAACCCTTATGAAACCAATGACATACTATAAGTCATTGATTTTTATATAAAAAAAAGTAGATTAAAAAGTGAACTTTTAGAAAAAAGCCTTTAAAATTGGTAAGTTACGCTTTTAAGACACAGTAATCCACAAAGTTATCCACAGATTTTGTGGATGGAAAAACCAAAAAAATAAATCAGCAGAATTTGCAAGATTTTTATTAAAATTATTGATACCGTTTTTTCATATTAAGTATGTTAGGTAATAGCAAATTTTGTTCAAAATAAAAATGAGCCCAAGATGAAAGTAGCCGCACAACATTTCCGCACTATATGGCCAGACGTGCGTTGCAAGTTTGTCGAGATTATCGACCAAACCAAGCTGCCATTTGCGTTTGAAATTGCGCGCATAGAAAATTTAACGCAAATGGTAAATGCCATTAAAGCCATGCAAGTGCGTGGCGCGCCCTTAATTGGCGCGGCGGCAGCTTATGGTATGGCTTTGGCGATGTTAGAAGATGATTCTGAAGCTAATTCACTGTTAGCCGCAAATGCACTTATAAATAGCCGGCCAACTGCGGTTAATCTAGCTTGGGCGGTAAACCGCATGTTGGCTGTGCTGCAAAACACCAAAGTGCAGCGCAATTTAGCCGCCTGGAGCGAGGCAGCGCACATTGCCGAGGAGGATGTGGCGCAGAATAAGGCGATTGGGCAGCATGGCTTTGCTCTAATCAAAAAGGCATATCAAAACCAATTAATAAAAAACAAGCCATTCAATATTCTTACGCACTGCAATGCAGGCTGGCTGGCAACAGTAGATTTTGGTACAGCTCTCGCGCCTATCTACGCCGCCCACGACGCGGGTTTGAACATGCATGTGTGGGTGAGTGAGACGCGTCCGCGCAACCAAGGTGCTTTTTTAACCGCTTGGGAGCTGGCGCAGCACGGCGTGCCGCACACGGTAATCACGGATAATGCAGGCGGCCATTTGATGCAGCAAGGCTTGGT
>JANLWF010000057.1:0-3068 GCA_031364385.1 Methylotenera sp. | reverse complement strand
GTTGCCAAGTGCTGGTGCAAAAAGGTGCTGGTGAGCGCGCCAGTGTTACCGATGCAGCGTATTTGGCTGCTGGCGCGACGCTGGCTTCTGCTAAAGATATATTTAAAGCCGATTTGATCCTCAAAGTGCGTGCGCCAGAAGCCGCAGAAATAAAGGTGATGCAGGCAGGTACAGTATTAATCGGCCTGCTAGAGCCATTCAATCAGCCTCAACTCAAAGCCATGACAGAGCAAGGCTTAACGGCATTTTCACTCGAAGCCTTGCCTAGAAACTCGCGCGCGCAAAGTATGGATGTACTGTCATCGCAAGCCAACGTGGCAGGCTACAAAGCCGTGCTGCTGGCTAGCCATTTTTATCAACGCTTTATGCCCATGTTAATGACTTCTGCAGGTACGGTGAAAGCTGCGCGGGTATTGGTGTTGGGGGCAGGTGTCGCAGGATTGCAAGCCATTGCGACGGCTAAAAGGTTAGGCGCGGTAGTCGAGGCATCTGACGTGCGACCAGCAGTAAAAGAGCAAATTGAATCGCTCGGCGCAAAATTTTTAGACGTGCCTTATGAAACCGAAGAAGAAAAAGAAACTGCCGCAGGTGTAGGTGGTTATGCGCGCCCAATGCCAGCATCGTGGATGGTGCGTCAGACGGCGCTTGTGGCGCAGCGCGCTGTTGAAGCCGATATTGTGATTTCATCAGCGCTTATTCCAGGCCGCGAGCCGCCGATTTTAATTCATGCCGATACGGTAGCCAAGATGAAGCCTGGCTCCGTGATTATCGATATGGCGGCAGGTTCTGGCAGCATGATATTGGGAAACACTGGCGCAGGTAATTGTCCGCTCACCGAGGCCAATCAAGTTGTTGTGAAACATGGCGTAAACATTGTTGGCTATACCAATTTACCCAGTTTGGTTGCGGCAGATGCTTCGGCTTTTTATGCGCGCAATATTTTAGAGTTTTTGAAGCTGCTGATTTTAGAGGGAAAATTTAACATTCCGCCCGATGATGAACTAGTGACAGCCAGCTTAATGTGTAGAGACGGACAATTAACCGAGAGGAAGCCATGACTGATTTACTCACCATGCAAAACATTACCATTTTCGTGCTGGCCATTTTTGTGGGCTACCATGTAGTTTGGACGGTAACGCCCGCGCTACATACACCGCTGATGTCGGTGACCAACGCGCTTTCGGGCATTGTGATTGTGGGCGCGATGCTGCAAACGGTGACTATTGATAGCGAGACTTTAAGTTTAACCAGTATCTTGGGGGCAATTGCGGTGTTCTTAACCTCGATTAATATTTTCGGTGGTTTTTTAGTGACACGCCGCATGCTAGAAATGTTTAAAAAGAAAGAGCCCAAAACTATAGAGGCCAAAGTTATTGGGGTTAAGCATTAATGACTATTAATCCTAACATCACTTCCGCCGCCTACTTAATCTCTGCGGTGTTATTTATATTTTCGCTTAAAGGCCTAGCATCGCCTACCAGCGCACGTCTTGGCAATACGCTGGGCATGGTCGGCATGGCCATCGCCGCAATCACCACCTTTTTTGTTGGCCACAATCTTATCATTCCACTCATTGCGGGCGCGATTGTTTTAGGCGCGATTGTTGGTACGCTTGCCGCAAAGCGCGTGCAGATGACTAAAATGCCTGAATTGGTTGCGCTGATGCATTCATTTGTGGGCTTATCGGCAGTGTTAATCGCTATTGCGGCAGTGTTTAACTCAGGCGAAAACCATACTAGCGTGCAACGTATTGAGCTATTTATCGGTGCGTTTATCGGCGCGATTACGTTCACTGCATCTGTTGTAGCTTTTGGCAAACTTTCAGGAAAATTTGGCTCCAAACCCGTTATTTTCAAAGGTCAGCATTTATTAAACCTGCTGTTAGCCTTGTTAATGCTAGGCTTTGGTATTTTGTTTTACTTGCAAGGTAACCAAGTCGCGTTTTTAGCCATGTGCGGCGTTGCGCTCATACTCGGCGTTACGCTCATCGTTCCCATCGGTGGGGCAGATATGCCAGTGGTAGTTTCCATGCTCAACAGCTACTCGGGCTGGGCGGCGGCGGGCATTGGCTTTACGCTTAACAATCCCGTCCTCATCATCGCAGGCGCGTGCGTGGGCTCATCTGGCGCGATTTTGTCCTACATTATGTGCAAGGCCATGAACCGCTCCATTATCGCCGTTATGTTAGGCGGATTTGGCGCAGAAGCCAATACGGCAGATAGTGGTGACGGCACGCAAAAAACCGTCAAATCTGGATCGGCAGATGATGTGGCGTTTTTAATGGGCAACGCAGATACAGTGATTATCGTGCCAGGTTATGGTCTGGCAGTATCACGCGCACAACATGCTTTGCAAGAGCTCACGACCAAATTAATCGCCAAAGGGGTGAATGTAAAATACGCCATACACCCAGTCGCAGGGCGAATGCCAGGTCACATGAACGTGCTTTTAGCCGAAGCCGACGTGCCTTATGAGCAAGTGGTAGAGATGGAAGACGTGAACAATGAATTTGGGCAGACGGACGTCGTTTTTGTTATCGGTGCGAACGATGTGGTGAACCCCGCGGCGAAAAAACCTGGTAGCGCCATTTATGGCATGCCTATTTTAGAAGCGTATAAAGCCAAAACCATTATTGTAAACAAACGTAGCATGGCTGCAGGCTATGCTGGACTTGATAATGAGCTGTTTTACTTAGACAAAACCATGATGGTGTTTGGCGATGCGAAACACGTGGTTGAATCAATCGCGAAAGCCATAGATTAGCTTTGTAGTTGCGCAGTCAATATTTCGCAAACAAAAGTATGCACCCAGAAGATTTACAGCGCTTGTTAACCACCGCCATGCCTTTTGGTAAGCACAAAGGCCAAATCATTGCCGATTTACCAGGCCAATACCTTAATTGGTTCGCACGCGAAGGCTTTCCTAAGGGTGAAATAGGGCGCTTGTTGCAATTGATGCAAGAAATTGATCACAACGGATTATCTGCACTACTAGACCCGCTTAGAAAGTAGTCCCGTTAACAAAGTTAAATCAAAAAATTGAACATTTTATTTTTATGTACAGGCAAT
>JANLWF010000319.1:0-4537 GCA_031364385.1 Methylotenera sp. | reverse complement strand
TTTCCGCTTTTCGCCCCGTCGGGCTAGTGATGGCTTAACTAGTTATAATGCTATTAAAAATTGTTCAAAACCAATTGCGCCACTATCTTTTAAGCTAATAAGTCTATGTGCTTTAGCGTCATTATTTAACAGTCTAAGGCTTAATCTAATCATTTTATTTTGATGCCACTCAGGTAGTTCACTTAAAATTTTGATATGGTTTGCTATCTTAGTTTTTCGACTAGTCATCATGTAATATCCTTCGTTTTATTAAGTAAAAGTAGATCATAAAAACGCGCTGTAATGTGTGCAGCAGGTAAAATCACGCGCGATAATTTCAGATTACTAGACCGCCTTGCACTTGCTTGGACAATTTGTCCCAAGTGTCCCAAGTTGCTTAAAATTACTTGGGACAGCTACAAGCCAATAGACACGCCATGTCCCAAGTGTCCCAAGTGTCCCAAGTGAAAACAACGCTAGGCGAAAGCAAAAAAAGCACGGGTGGCGGGTGGCTACAGAATTAAAAGCGCACTTCAAAAGTTAAAAGGTACTACCACGGCCTTCACCTTACGGGGCGAAACGATCGCGGAATACCGATAGGGCATGAGATTTAGTTAAGGTGAAATGATTGACTTTAATTGCAGCACAAAATAATATATGGCATAAATTATACTTAGTTATAAGTCATTGATTTTATTATGTTTCCCACTTTAAAAAATACGCTATTTAACATAACATCCGTTACACGAAGTAAGTTTCATAAATATAACAATTTACCACTTTTAGTTAAATTTAGTACACTTTTTAGTAACAATTACCCACTTTAGCTATAATGAATATTTAATAATCGTTAAACTTGATTTAACTGTTTTGTAGTGATACCTTTATGGCTTGTTATTTATTGATGATTGGGCTTGCTATGACCACTGATGAATTTAGAGCGGGGCTTGAAACGCTAGGATGGAAGCAAACAGACTTTGCACTAGCCACAGGCTTAAGCAAGGTGGCAGTATCGCATTGGCTTACTGGCACTGCGCCGTTGCCATTATGGGCGCAATCGCATTTAAGCCTGTTGCTTAAGCTGCATGATTTAGCGGGTGATTTACTTATGCCACCAACGAAAGCGGCTAAACAAAAAATATAAGCAACAAATAGTTGTGGGGGCATTTTTGGGGGCATTTAAAATAAATTGTAATTTTATTTATAGCAATTTCAATATGTTAGGTGTCAGTTATGAGTCCCGTCCACCACAAAAAAGCGAGCCCTAGGGTTCGCTTTTTTATTATGTTCACGCTATTTATGTGCAACTTCTTTATGTTAATTTGTTTGCATTTGAAAAAAGAAACTTTTTGCTGACAAATACAATCAAGATATAAGCAAACAAGATATAAGCGCCATTTAACGCAACTGTTATATAATAATGCGTTCGGCAATTCGGCAAAAATTTTTAGAGAGTAAAAGTATGTTAGATGCGATTCGGCAACACACCCAAGGCTGGCTGGCTAAGGTCATTCTCGCTTTAATCACCATTCCGTTTGCACTATTCGGTATTGATTCTTACCTGAACGATGCGGGTAGCAATGTTGCGGTAGCTAAGGTGAACGGTGATAAGATTTCGATTCAAGAATATAGCAACGCAATTGAGAATGTGCGTAATCGATTGCAATCAGAAGGTCAAAAAGTGGATGCTGCTATGCTCGAAAGCGCTGAACTTAAGCAATCCGTGCTAGATGGTTTAATAACACGACGTTTAGTGAATGCCGAAATTCACAACGCCAATTTCAAAATTAGTGATGAGCAATTAAGCCAGCATATTTTAGGTATGCCTGAGTTTCAGCAAGACGGTAAGTTTTCTGAAGATCTTTATCAAAAAACTTTGGCACAAAATAAGTTTACAGCCACAAAGTTTGAAAATGATAGACGCAGCGAGTTGCTAATACAGCAAGCGCGCGATGGTTTGAGTATGTTGGTGTCGGTTCCCAAAGCGGTGGCTGAGCAAACGTTAAAGTATGCACATCAGCAACGTGACGTCAGTGTGGCAGAAATAAAAACAGCACAATTTATTAGTCAAGTTAAGGTTACACCAGAGCAAGTAAAAGCTTATTACGAGCTGCACAAAGATAAATTTAAAGTGCCAGAACAAGTAAAGTTAGAATTCGCCTTGCTTTCTGCCGCTGGTTTGGTCTCTCAAATGAAAGCAACAGACGTGGAAGTGAAACAGTTTTACGATGAAAATGCGGCAAAATTTCAAGGTGACGAACAACGCCATGCGAGTCATATTTTGATTGGGTTTGGTGTGGGTGCTAGCGAAAGCGATAAAGCCGCTGCCAAAGGTAAAGCCGCAGATATTTTGGCGCAACTTAAGAAAAATCCTAAACGCTTTGAAGAGTTGGCTACGAAATATTCGCAAGATCCAGGTTCTGCTGTTAAAGGCGGCGATTTAGGCAGCTTTGGTCGTGGTGCGATGGTTAAACCGTTTGAGGATGCTGTATTTGGCATGAAAGTAAATCAAATCAGTGATTTAGTGGAATCGGAATTTGGTTATCACATTATTCGCTTAGATGGGGTAACAGGTCAAAACAGTTCCTTCGAAGCCATGAAAGCGCAAATTAAGGGGGAATTAAGTTGGAATAAAGCGCAGGCTAAATATGCTGAGTTAGCCGATGACTTCAGCAACACCGTCTATGAGCAATCGGGTAGCCTAAAACCCGCCGCAGATAAATTTGGTTTGCAGTTGCAAACCAGCGGTTTCATGAGTCGCGATGATGGTGCTAAATTTTTCAAAAATGATAAATTGATGAGTGCGGTGTTTTCTGATGAAGTGTTAAAAGAAAAACGTAATACTGAGGCGGTTGAAGTGTCGCCTAATAATATGGTATCGGCGCGTGTACTAGAGTACAAGCCATCTGCACCGCGGACATTTGATGAGGTAAAAGGCGGTATTGAAGCTCTGTTGAAGCTTGAGCAAGCTGAAAAGTTGGCGACTGAAAAAGGCGTAGCAGCGTTAGCTAAATTGAAAACGGGTGATGCAGGTGATGATTTGGAGTGGACTCCACCTGTGACGATTGATCGCAAAAATGCGCAGGGCTTATCAGATTCTGTGATGAATCAAGCTTTTAAAGTAGACACGAGCAAGCTGCCTGCTTATGTGGGTTTTATGAATGAAAAAACCAGCTACACCATCGTTAAAGTGAGCCGTGTTGACAATGCGTTGGCAACTGATGATGAAGCTAAAAAAAATGCCGAAGCTGAGCTGCAAGCGGCTATAGTTGCTGAGTACATGAGTGCCTATGGTAAATCACTTAAAGCAAAAAGCGATATTGTGGTGAATCGTAAGTTGTTGGAAACAAAAGCCGAGTAATTGGTTTTATATTGGACACAACAAAAAGCCGATGCTGAGACATCGGCTTTTTAACGTTGTATTGCCGTGCAGTCGTTGCGATTAGTCGATTTGGCCTGCAGCGGTAATGTTCATACCACCATCCACATAAGTAATCTCACCCGTTATGCCTGAGGCTAAATCGCTGCATAAAAACGCAGCGGCGTTGCCGACTTCATCAATCGTCACATTGCGACGTAACGCGGCGTGTTTTTCGTTAAAGCCTATCATCTTATCAAAATCGGCAATACCAGAGGCTGCCAGCGTTTTTATGGGGCCTGCGGACACCGCATTAACGCGGATGCCACGCTTGCCTAGGCTTTGCGCTAAATAGCGCACATTGGCTTCTAAACTGGCTTTTGCGACGCCCATGACGTTGTAGTTAGGCATGGTGCGCTCTGCGCCTAGGTAAGAAAGCGTAAGCAGGCTGCCCTGACGACCTTCCATCATCGGGTAAGCGGCTTTGGCAAGGGCGGAGAAGCTGTACGAGCTAATGTCGTGCGCAATGCGGAAATATTCACGGTTGATTGCGTCTAAATAATCGCCTTCTAGCGCGACTTTTGGCACAAATGCTAATGAATGTACCACAGAATCCACGCCATCCCAATGCTTAGCTAGCGCGGGGAATAGGGCGTCGATTTGTGCGTCTTCTGCTACATCGCACGGCAAAATGATTGTAGAGCCAAAATCTGCTGCTAAATCAGCCACGCGCTGAGCGTGTTTTTCCATTTGATACGTAAACGCCAGCTCTGCACCTTCGCGCTTCATAGCGCTGGCAATGCCATAAGCAATGCTGCGGTTGCTTAATAATCCCGCGATTAAAACTTTTTTACCTGCTAAAAATCCCATAATGAATCCTGTTTGATTAATTTATTTGGTGCTATTGCTTCTTGGATCAAGTGCATCCCTTAACCCTTCACCAAGTAAATTATACCCTAATACAGTAATCAAAATCGCCAATCCTGGGAACAATGACAGCCACCAAGCGAACTGGATATAATCTTTGCCATCGGTGAGAATATTGCCCCACGAGGCTTGTGGCGCTTGCACGCCAAGCCCTAAAAAGCTTAAGCCCGATTCCATGAGCACCGCACCCGCCACGCCTAACACGCTGCTAACGATAATGGGCGTGAGGCTGTTGGGTAATAAATGCGTAAAGATAAGCCGCGCGTCTTTTGC
>JANLWF010000283.1:0-2092 GCA_031364385.1 Methylotenera sp. | reverse complement strand
TGCATGGGTTCTAAGGCAATGAAAAGTTAAAACGAGATTATACCCGAAGGCACCCACTTTATTTTGTTGCCAGCCATTGCTCATGCGTCATGATGGCGACAAAATTACCTTTGTAGGCTTGCACATACTCTGTGGACAGATAAACTATCTCTTCTTTATTCTTAAAGTATTCAATTAGGCGCCCATTGGGGTGGGCGCTAAACCAAGGCGTAATATCGGCTTCTTCAAGAATGGTAGGCGATTGTGCCAGCCTGCCGACAAAGTTATAAATACCAGGATATTTGCCAGAATGGGCCAGTGGAATATGTTGCGATTCTAACGTGTGAAGTTTGGCGCTAATTGGACGTATATCGTAAGCATCGCCTGCTGTGCGCACTACTATCAATAAAGTGATAGTGATGATTGCGATAGAGATTATAGAGATCTGAGCCACGACCTGCGGTGTGGAAGGTTTAGGCAGGGCATATAATAGCAAGCCTAGCAGGGCTATAAAATAGCCAAGAGCTGGGGGCAAAGCCTGTACCCAAATAGCCAAATTGGCATGTGTGCTTGCGTAGTGAGGCAGGCCAATAAGAATTATTCCAACAATGATGATGGTAATGCTGATGGGTAGAATATGACTGTGCGAACTGGCTTGGTTACTTTCTAGGCACCTTGCAATTAGCAACGCAAAAGCAGGAAACAAAGGCAGCACGTAGTGTACTTGTTTGCCACTAATGAACGAAAAAGCCACAAAAACTGGTAATGCCCAAGCGATACAAAGGCGCACTCCCATATCAACGTTTTGTCGGTTGAATAGACTTCTCCAGAAAGCACCCCAAAATAGCCAAGGAAAAAACAACAAAGGCATATAGGCCAGATACCACCAAAATGGGCGGTTATGTGCAAATGAATCTACCATGCGGTTAGCCGTTTGCCCCCAGAAGATGGCGCGTTGATATTCGCTGCCGCCGTGCAACCCTGCGGGAATCGCCCAAACTAAAGCAATAGCGAACCCGCCAAGTACGCAATAAAGCAAGGGTAAATACCAGTTTTTAGCATTAATAGTTTTATCTTTAGACCACCAGGGTGCTAGCAAGGCTAGCGGTAAAAGCTGCAATAAAATCGTCGGGCCTTTTGCCAGCAAACCGCCACCAATGGCAAATGAAAACAGTAGCCAACCATTAAGTTTTTTATCTTGCAAGACGATCAGCAAGCCCCAAATGCCCAACGAGGTAAAAAAAGTAATCATCATATCGAACATGAGCGCGGTGGAATATACCACCCACAGCCCACTGCCGATCAATATGAGCGATGCGTTATCTTTAATATTGATTTGCTTAGGCCACAGCCTGCTGGCAATTTTGCGGGTGATAAATACACTGGCGAGTGCGAATAAAGAAGGTATGAGGCGTGGCCACCAATCGTTTACACCAAAAACTTGCCAGCCAATATTAATCAGCCAAAATAATAGCGGCGGTTTGTGGCTGTAAGCAGTGCCATTAAGATATGGCACCAAATAATCGCCATTGAGCCACATATTCCACGCCACAGTCACATAACGCGTTTCGTCTATGGGGAAGTACGAACGGCCATTGAGGCCGAGCAGCACTAAAAAAAGCCAAAGCAGTAGAATCTGGAAATGGATTTTTTTGAGTATCACTTTTTGTAAGATTATTGTGTACTGTAGGTGTTTAAGGCTTGGTGCTAGACAAGTTGTGCAAAAATGTTGTCGCGAATGCTGTTCATGTCGCCTAAACCATTTACTTTTACGTGCTTTGGCGAGCCTGCAACGCCACTAGTAGCCCAATTGGCATAATAATCAACTAAGGGTTTGGTTTGAGAATGATAGACTTCGAGACGTTTCATCACAGTGTCTTCGTGGTCGTCAATACGCTGTACTAAAGACTCACCCGTGACGTCATCTTTACCTGCAACTTTTGGTGGGTTGAATTTAACGTGATAAGTACGACCACTTGCAGGATGAGAGCGGCGACCACTCATGCGCTCGACAATCGCGCTGTCCGGTACATCGATTTCTACTACATAATCAATCACCACACCAGCTGCTTTCATGGCATCTGCTTGTGGAATCGTACGTGGAAAGCCGTCA
>JANLWF010000282.1:0-2091 GCA_031364385.1 Methylotenera sp. | reverse complement strand
AACAGGCGCTAATGCCAATATAGTCAGTGGTCATTTAGCAGTAACAGGTGAAAGCACAGTTAATATTGTATCACCAAACAGCTGGGGTCCGATTTCTACCATTCCAGATGGTGGTTATACATCAGGTATTGCTGGAACGTTAATCTCAACTGTAAATGGTACATTTACAGCCACTTATTTAGGACAAGTGGCAACATACGCTAACTTCTTTTTAGGCGGTGGTAGCGAGCTAAATGGCGGCAGACCAATGAAGGGGTTCAGTAATCCTATTGCAGGTATTGGCAACACTATTAGTACCACTGTAACCGCTGGCAATGCTGTTGATTTTGCTTTTGGCCAAGATAACAACGGCAACAATATTCCTGATCAAGCAGTTTTTAGCAATGGCGATACTAACCAAAAAAGACGAGGTATTTTATATTTCTTAAATACTTACGGCTTAACTGATGGTGGTGGTAAAGCTTTTGATTTTTTAATTGGTTACAACGATACTGCGTCTGATTCTGACTTTGATGACTACGTAGTGGGTGTTACTGCAGTGCCAGTGCCAGCTGCATTGCCATTATTAGCTTCTGCATTAGGTTTATTTGGTATACGTCGTAAAGGTAAAGTAAAAGCGGTTTAATTTAGCTTTTGTTTGATAAAAGAGCCTCTATTTAGAGGCTTTTTTATTGGCTATACTTTGAATGTGATTTAAAGTCTATAAATACAAATTATTATTCTTGATATACGCTATCACATTATCAGGCATTAAATAGCGTGGGCTGACACCTGCCACTAATTGCACTCGAATATTTGTAGAAGTAATATCTAACGCGGTAATTTTTTGCATGTGGATGTAGCCAGCATTTTCATTCGTTAAATCGCTGATGTTTTCGGTGTAGTGATTATGCAAAAGCACACTGAGTTCTTCTGCTAGCTTGGGTTGGGTGGCGCTCGCAGGCCGCTGCACTAATATAATGTGGCAGTAGTCTAGAAGCGCCTGCCAGCGATGCCAAGTATTGAGTTTACTAAACGCGTCGCTACCCATCGTTAAGCAAAGCGCAACACTTCCGCCCAACTCTTCTTGCAGCGAAATCAGCGTATCTATGGTGTAAGAAACTCCTGTACGATCTAACTCGCGCGTATCCAGCTTGAATAAAGAGTTATCAGTAATCGCCAATTGCACCATTGCCGCGCGGTGTTGTGCAGATATTTTTGGAGCAGTTTTATGTGGAGGATTGGCCGATGGAATAAAGCGCACTTCGCTAAAATTGAGTGCGTCAGCAAGTTCTTGCGCCAGTCGCAAGTGAGCATTGTGAATGGGGTTAAACGTGCCACCTAGAAGACCTATGAGCTGCACTTGCAAAACCTTTAGGCGCGAACTTGCCCATCACCCAACACAATGTACTTGAGCGAAGTGAGCCCTTCCAAGCCAACAGGGCCACGCGCGTGTAGCTTGTCGGTAGAGATGCCGATTTCAGCGCCTAAGCCATATTCAAAGCCATCCGCGAAGCGGGTGGAAGCGTTTACCATGACTGAGCTGGAATCGATTTCGCGTAAGAATCGGCGTGCTTTCGTGTAGTTTTCCGTCACAATACTTTCGGTATGCTGGCTGGAATATTGGTTGATGTGTGCGATGGCTTCATCTAAGCCACTCACTACTTTGCACGAAATAATGGGCGCTAGATATTCGGTGTAAAAATCTTCATCTGCGGCTGGCTTGGCATTGCTCACAAGTGCACAAGTTTCCGCACAGCCACGAATTTCGATGCCGTGATTATTTAACATATCTGCCAATTTTGGTAGCATGGCTTTGGCGACAGACCGCGCCACTAGCAGCGATTCCGCCGTGTTGCAAGTGCCTAGACGTTGCGTTTTGCTGTTTTCTAAAATCGGCAAAGCTTTGGCAAAATCTGCCTCATCGTCAATATATACGTGGCAATTACCATCCAAATGTTTGATAACAGGAATGCGTGCGTCATTACTAATGCGCTCAATCAAGCTTTTGCCGCCGCGTGGTACGATGACATCGACGTAATCTTTCATGGTGATGAGTTCGCCCACAGCTGCGCGGTCTGTGGTTTCTATCACTTGCACCGCAGATGTTGG
>JANLWF010000268.1:0-13497 GCA_031364385.1 Methylotenera sp. | reverse complement strand
AGCAGTATAAGCGTAGGCGCTTTTGCTGCAGATGCCGCAAAGCCATTGGTTACGCCAACATCAGCAGTAGCAGAAAAAGCAACAGCCTCTAAGGTAGTAACTAAAAAAGATTCAAGCTTTAAAGCCTCTATGAAAAAATTATTAGCTCCCAGCAGTAAAAAAACAGATGTAAAACTTAAGTAAGACTATTTAAAGTCATACAAGCCCAGTAATTTTTAACCATCACATTTAATTTTAAAAAGGAAATTTATCATGAACAAATTATTATCAGCATTATTAGCAGGTATTTTTGCAGCCACTTTAGGTGCTAGCGCATTTGCTGCAGAGCCAGCTTCTGCAAAAGACTCAGCTAAAGCCCCAACTGCTAATGCCGCACCAATGAAACACAAACATGCGCACAAATCACATAAATCAGATAAGGCTGAAAAAACATCGGCAGCTCCAGAAGCCGCTAAATAAGTAGTAGTCGTGGCAAAAAGTCGGTACCCATACTCCTCTGGGTACCGCTTTTTATTGTGCTTTTTTAAACAAAGCTTTATGCATTAACGTTGGAAGAAAATCTGATTGTCACAAATAGCATTCAACCTATCGTTTTATACAGATACATCTGTTAAATGAAGGCAAAACACAATGAATCCAGCACTATGAATCAAATTGCGCGCAAAGGTATATGGTTAAGGAATGAAATGCTTCATCTACTCTCATTGTCAGGAACGCTCTCTGGCCTATGTGTCACTGGGGTGACTCTGTTTCACACCACGGGCAAAGCTTCTTTGCAAGAGACCTTGGCGGATGATATCCTAGCCATCTCAGCGCTTATGTTTTTGCTGTGCACATATATGATTTTTTTTACCCTTCGAACTAAGCGAGAATCATTGGCGCTAGCCTTGGAAAAAGTAGTTGATACCATATTTCTGCTGGCTCTCACTGGTATGGTTATCTCTGGGTTTATCATGGTTTACAATCTTTTATGATTAACACCTTCGAAAGCAGGTTATTCGTGTATGAAAGCGCATTATTCAGATGCGAAACCTAGCGTTTCATGCATGAAAGCATTTATTTACGACTAATTATTCAGGTTTTAAGCCAGCCTTACATTCCAGTTACATGCATGCCATCATGCTGTAACATCCTTTGAATATAATAGAATCTCTTTCAAAAGGAGATTTAAAATTATGAATCAAAAATTCATCAGTAAGATTTTTATCAATAGCTTATTAGCTGGCGGCTTGGTTATTTCTAGCTTGCAGGCCAATGCAGAAGGTTTTCACGAAGGTTTAAACAATAATGGTAAGACCATTTCATCAGCTAAGTTTTACGAAATGTTGGTCAAAACAAAAATAGACCATTTGGGCTACAATTTTGGTAAACCTGATGAAATTCAAACCCTTAAAGATATTTCTGGCGCTACAGTAGGTTCGGTTTGGGTGTATCACGATGCGGTAAAAAAAGATAACAGCATGCAAGATGCGCACTTTGTAATCATTAAAGGTGAGTTGCAATACGCCACTTTAATCTAATGCATTATAATCACTGACGTTGTCGGATGAGTTAATCTGCAAGTAATGTGATAAAAAGAAACAGCCCACAATTGTGTGGCTGTTTTTGTTTGTGCTCAATTCTTAAGGAACTATTTCACTAAGCTAGCTGCCTAATTAGTGCAGAAATCTTCTAAAATACCAGAATTTTCTGCCATATTGGTTGTTTGTTGGTAGGCGTTTTTACGTTTGCTATATGAAGTTGCAAGACCGATGCGAGACTGGATTCATAACGGTCTGCCCTCACCATTTAGTGGCGTAAGTAAGTGCGCGCTATCCTGCCTCGGCTTGAGGCGCTTATGGAGGAGAGTTAATCATGGAACGCATTTATTTTTTAGTCCCTAATATTGAAATTACCAAAAAAATTGTTGATGTTTTACTGCTGGATAGGATAGAAGAGCGTCACATTCATGTTCTGGCGAAGCGAGATACGCCGCTTGAAAATTTACCAGCAGCGAGTTTTCTGCAAAAGAGCGACTTCATTCCAGCGCTAGAACAAGGTATGGCAATTGGTGGGATTGCGGGCATCATACTTGGGGTGCTTGCGCTAGCTTTCTTAGGTGATTTGAAGCAAGGTGGCATGATAATCTTA
This sequence comes from Methylotenera sp., assembly GCA_031364385.1. Classification (GTDB taxonomy): domain Bacteria; phylum Pseudomonadota; class Gammaproteobacteria; order Burkholderiales; family Methylophilaceae; genus Methylotenera_A. Next base: position 11,367 of record JANLWF010000268.1, on the reverse strand, counting down.
GCCTGTGCCATAGCGGGTGTTGGCTTTGGTGCTTGGGTATCGAGCATGGTTGGAAGTAGTATCGGCAGCCGGCGACTTAAACAGTTTGCAGAGGCTATTGAAAACGGCGAGTTCTTGATGATGGTCGATGTGCCAGCCAAACGCGTCGAGGGTGTCGAGCAACTGGTCAAAGACCGTCATCCAGAAGCTACCCACGAGGGCACCGAACTGACCCCATCCTTCCCTTAATTGTTATAGACTGTATTGATAGCTATATTAAAAGCGCTATTTCAGCAATAAAGTTTAGCTGTAAAGTATAACGAAAACCAGTATATAAAACATCTGTCTTGTAAGCCACATGGATATTAGCTTGCAGGACAGATGTTTTTAATTATTTTAAACTGTTTTGAATCGCAGTTAACTCTTCATTCGCATCGCTAAAGTCCTCATACTTTTTGCCAGCGGTGCGTGCATACCAATATTTGCTGTTCCAAACGTCGCCTTCAATTTTATGCAGCACGGCGTGAATCCAATTGGCCATGTTTGCATTGTTAACGTCGTCTGAATAATCTTGTGCAATGTTATGCGATTTGTCCCAATCGCCATCCAGTGCGGCTTGCACGGCGATAATGAGCGCTTCTTTAGATAATACATCTTTACTCATTAAAAAATCCCAGTTTTTTACTTCTCGGTAAGCTTTTTAATTGCGCTTCTGCAATGCTGGCGCTTGAACGGTCTGGGTATGGTTTTGAGGCGATCACTTTAACAGGTGGATTGGCGCGGGTGTAGCGTGCACCTTTTCCAGCCAAATGCGTTTCAAACCGTGCTTGCAAATCGTTAGTAATGCCTGCGTAATAGGCGCCGTTATTGCATTCTAGCAAGTATAAAAACCATGTAACCATATTCAAATTAGGTTGCAAATCAGGCTACAACTCAGATTTCAACATATACTTTTTGATGCTATTTTTTAATCAAGTGTGCTAACTCAGGTAAACCTGCACCATCGGCATAAGCTTGTTTAAAGCTGTCACGGGTTTGCCAGCGTTGCCAAAAGTAATGCAAATGCTCAAAACGCTCATCGAGAGGCATTTGTACAGGGCCAAATTTTGAGAAGGCGATTGAGGTGCACAAAGTAATATCGGCAAAAGTAGGCTCTTTACCACCAATTAACCACTCGCGACCATCGGACAAATGTTGATTCACCATGCTGGCATGGCTTAATGCCTCTTTGCGGCAATGCTCGCCCCATTGGGGGTTATTGGTGAGCTCAATTTTTGGCCCTAAACCTTGGTGCTGCACATGAAAGTAGGTGGTAATACGATATAGAATTTGCACCCAAATGCGGCTATCCCACATGCAAATTAAGCCTTGTTCTTTGGGTGTTTCGCCAAACAATTTGCGGCCTTCATACGTATTATCTAAATACAGTGCAATTGCGACCGACTCACTCATAAAACTGCCATCTTCTAGCTGCATGGTTGGCGTTTCGCCCCACGGGTTCATTTTAAGGTGCGGCCATTTACGCTGATCACCGCCTGGTGCCATGTCGTAAATCACTTCATTAATATGCCGATTAATGCCTTTTTCATATTGAAATAAACGCAAACGTTGCGGGTTTGGAAAAGCGGAAGGCGATGTAAATACGGTTAGTTTTTCTGTCATAATTTTTCCTTAATTAATATTAAAGCTCGCGCGGATATTCAATGCTACCTCTTTGAATAAACTCAATTTTGTAACCATCTGGATCTTCTACAAACGCAATAATAATCGTGCCGTGCTTCATTGGACCTGCCTCGCGCACCACTTTGCCGCCTTTGGCTTTTACCAAATCACAAGCTTTATAAGCATCGTCCACTTCAATCGCCATGTGGCCATACGCGCCACCCATCTCGTAACTGGCTTTGCCGTAATTGTAAGTTAGCTCCAACACGGTGTTATCGTACTCGTTACCATAGCCCACAAACGCCAGCGTAAATTCGCCGTCTGGGTAATCGCTGGTGCGCAGCAATTTCATGCCTAGCACTTCTGTGTAAAACTTAACTGAGCGATCTAAATCGCCCACGCGCAACATAGTGTGTAACACTCTCATGGTTTACTCCTTTTTATTGATAATTTGGTGATACTTGATTAGTAATTGTTCCTGCGTTTCCACGACATCTGGGTTGAGCGGAATGCAATCCACAGGGCACACAATCACGCATTGCGGCTTGTCGAAATGGCCAACGCACTCGGTGCATAAATTTGGGTCAATCTCATAAATCTCTTGGCCTTGATAAATCGCACCGTTCGGACATTCTGGCTCGCATACGTCACAGTTGATACAGTCGTCGGTAATCATCAACGACATAAATTTACTTACCTAATTTCTCTAAAATCGCCGTTTCTACCGTGGGCGATACAAACTGATGCACATCGCCGCCCAAAGCAGCCACTTCGCGCACCAAGGTGGATGACACGAACATATATTGTTCAGCGGGCGTTAAAAATAGCGTTTCTAGTTTTGGAAATAACTTACGGTTCATGCCTGCGAGTTGAAATTCATACTCAAAATCGCTGGCCGCACGCAAGCCGCGCACCACCATTTGTGCGCCCTGCTCTTGCACAAACTGCATCAACAGGCTATTAAAGCCTACCACACGTACGTTGCTGGCCGTGAACACGCCTTCTGCCAGCGCAACGCGCTCATCGATGCTAAATAGCGTGCGCTTGTTGGTGCTACCCGCAACCGCGACGATGACTTCATCAAACAATGCAGCGGCACGGCGTACGATGTCTTCATGCCCCAAGGTGATTGGATCGAAAGTGCCAGGGTAAACTGCAATGCGGGTTTTGCTCATATGCGTCCTTAATAATTAGGCTAATTTTAACAAATGATAATAAACGTTGCCTGCTTTATTTTGCTTTACAACTTGCCAAGTGGCGTCTACTTTTATCTCAAACTCCGCTTCTACGTATAGCATACCCACTTGGCTAAGATGTTGATTTAATACGGGTAACAACCTTTCTAACCAAGCTTTATTGTAAGGTGGGTCGCAGAAAATCACCTCAAACTTTTGTGTGTTAGTGGTCAGAAATTGTTGCACATCAAGATTTAATATTTCGCAATTTTCGGCTTTCAATAAGCTTTGGTTTTGTAATAATGATTGATAAGCTTGTCGTGAGTTTTCAACCATCATCACGCTTTTGGCATTACGCGAAAGTGCCTCAAACCCAAAAGCACCTGTGCCTGCAAACAAATCCAAGCATGTTTTACCTGTTAAATCTTGCCCAAGCCAATTAAAAATGGTGATACGCACGCGTTCTGGTGTAGGGCGCAGGCCGTCGACATCAGGGAATTTGAGCAAGCGACTGCGCCAAGTCCCAGCATTGATGCGGACTTGGTTGGTTTTGATGACTTTAGGCGGGAATGATTTCGGCAAAATAAGGTTTTAAATTTTAAAGCCTTATTTTAACCATTTATTAAGCTACTGTGCGACGCTGCTTTTTGTCGGCGCTGCTACTGTGCGCCGACTGTTACACTTACAAAATTTTCAGGTTTAACACGTCGCTTAAACGCATCTTTAATTTGTTTAGTGCTAACTTTTGATATTTCTTTATTAAAATCATCAAGGTACGTTAATGGCAACTTGTAAAAACCTATCACGCTTAAGTAGTCTAAAATTTTGGCATTGCTATCAATGCGCATGGGAAAGCCACCAGTCAAATTGTCTTTCGCGGCTTTCAGCTCCAGTTCAGTCACACCGTTTTGTATGAATTTGGCTACGGTTGCATTCACCACTTTCATCGCATCGCCCGCTTGCTCCTTTTTGGTTTGTAGGCCGATTTGAAACGGGCCAAGCTCGGCCATCGGCATGAAATAGCTGTAAACGCTGTACACAAGCCCGCGTTTTTCGCGCACTTCTTCTGTCAGCCTCGAAACAAAGCCTCCGCCGCCTAAAATGTAGTTGCCAACATACAGCGGAAAGTAATCGGCATCGCCGCGCTTAATGCCTGGGTAGCCCAGTAAAATGTGGGCTTGCGTGGCAGGGTGATTAATACTTTGATTATTTGCAGCGCTCGGAAAAGTCACTTCTGGTAACGTACCCACAACTGCGCCTTGCGGCAAACCTGCGGCAATTTCGTCGGCAATCTTGTGCGCTTGCACTTCTGTCATATCGCCTATCAGCGCGATAACCGCGCTTTTTGCGCTGTAAAACGTGTTATAAAACGCCACTAAATCATCGCGTTTCATTGCTGTAATGGTATCGATTTCGCCGCTTTCATCCAAGCTGTAAGGATGGGCACCATACAATGCTTTCATAAATGCTTTGCTAGAAATGCTTTCTGGCTGAGTTTCTGCCTCTTTTAAGCCAGACACAATGCGCGCTTTTTCTCGATCCAAAACCACTTGTGGAAAGTCTGGTTTGTGCAAAATTTGGTTAAAAGTTTGCAGCGCTTTTGCGCTTTCACTTGTAAGGGTGCGCAGCTTAAACGCAGCACGATCTGCATCTAATTCTCCGCCTAAAATCGCGCCTATGTCAGCAAATTTATTAGTAATCACCTCCTCGTTCATACCATCTGCGCCTAGCGTCATCATATAACGTGTCACGCCCGCTACGCCAGAGGTTGCTTTAGTATCTCGCGCACTGCCAGCAGGAAAATTCACCGCCACATCAATTATCGGCAAGTCGTGATTCTCGACAAAATACACGTCTGAGCCTGAACTGGTTTGCCAGTGATTGATTTTGACGGTGGCGTTAGCTGTGCAAATGACACAAAAATTAAGTAATAAAACAAATATTTTTAACATTTTTATCATTTCTAATTCCAAAGTTTTTCTAAATTAATTTCCTAAAAAATTTAAAGCGCTAAGTGAGGCTAGGCGCAAGACACCGCCGTGTACATTTGAGTACACAAGGCATTTTGCAACAACGTATCACTACGCGGTTTAAGTTTTTCATTAACGAACGTATGGTTTCGCGGGCTTGGCATTCGGGTCTATGGGCTGTGGGTCTAAAATCGCTACTGTCATATTATCTTTAATTAAATATTTTTTTGCCACAGCTTGAATCTGCTCAGACGTGACTGCTTTTAATTTATCAGGATATTCTTTGAGTAAGCGCCAGCTGTAATTCATCGTCTCTAACTGGCCAATTTGCATAGCTTGGTAGAACATGGAATCGCGCTGATACACATCGCTCGCGATTACCGCAGCCTTTACGCGGTCTAACTCTTGCTGGGTAACGCCGCCAGTTTTAATTCTGTCAATCTCCGCGATTAAAGCGGCTTCAAGCTCGACCACGGTTTTACCTTCAGATGGCGTACCAACCAGTTCAAATAAGGCCTCACGCCCTCTTGATGTGCTGTCGTAACCCGCACCAACATCTACCGCTAACGAAGTCTCGCGCACTAACTTTTGGTTCAATCTGGCCGAATCGTTACCACTTAACACCCCTGCCAGAACGTCCAGTGCATAAGGCTCCCAGCCTAGCTCTGGCGTGCTTGGGGTGCCTGATGATTCAGCGCCTACTAAAGTTGGCACATGGTAGCCCATTGTAAGATATGGCAGCTTGCCAGGTGCTTTCACGACGATGCGCCGCTCGCCGATTTGTGCAGGTTCAGTTTGCGGTTTACGCGCAGGTAATTTTTTGGCTTTTAATTTGCCAAAATGTTGCTTTGCCAGCTTCAATACGTCTTGCGCTTTCACGTCACCTACTACCACAAGCGTCGCGTTGTTGGGCGCATACCATGTGTTGTACCACTCGCGTGCGTCGGCTGCTGTCATATTTTCTAAATCGTTCATATAACCCACCACAGGCCGTGCATAAGGATGTGCTTTGAACGCTGTGGATTGAAATTGCTCGTTCACTTTCGATTGCGGCTTATCTTCGGTACGCCAACGGCGCTCTTCCATTACTACTTTGATTTCTTTGGCAAACTCAGCATCGGTAATAATCAAATTCGCCATGCGGTCGGCTTCTAACTTAAACGATAGCGGTAAATGTGATTTTTCTAATTGCTGAAAATAACAAGTGTAATCGGCACTGGTAAAGGCGTTTTCTTTGCCACCCGCCGCCGCTACCAAGCGTGAAAATTGACCCGCAGGTACGCGTTTAGTGCCTTTAAACATCATGTGTTCTAGCACGTGCGCTACACCCGTTTTACCGTTCACTTCATCGAGACTGCCCGCGCGATACCAAACTTGTGACACCACAACGGGAGAGCGATGATCTTCTTGAACCACAAGCTTTAAGCCATTGTTGAGTTTAAATTCTTGGACGGAAATTTCGGCAAAACCTGTCATTGGTATCGCCAATAAAAAAAGGAAGTAGCTGAGTGTACGCATTAGATGTGGATCCGATTATTTTGATTCTGTGACAAGAATAACACTTTTTAAGTTCATCAATACTCACACTTGTATTTATCCTAGCGGCTAAAACAGGCACTTATAGCCTTGGAATTGCCCTTAACAATTGCAGCAGATGTAGGGTGCGATGTTAAATCGATTGCTAGTGCCTCTTTACCTAACTTAGGAAATGGACTTGGCAGTAGTAATGGCACAGGTTTTGGTTAGCAAGATGTCGCGGCAGGTTTACTGGGTGCTAGCTATGCTTGGGATGAAAATTTAACGATTCGCGCTGGTTATAACCACACTATACAGCCCATCCGTAGCAGCGAAACCTTATTCAACATTCTAGCACCTGGCGTTGTGCAAGATCACCTGACGCTAGGTGCAACTTATGGATTGCCAAATAAGGCCGAGCTATCATTTGCTTATATGCACGCCTTTAAAAACTCGGTGAATGGCCACAATTGTATTCGCCTAGGTTTTCCACCTGCTGGCTTTGGCGGCGACGAGTCCAACATCAAGATGTATCTAGACTCTATAGGTATTGCTTACTGCTGGAAACTTTAGTTTACAATACGCACTAACTCAAGACCGCCCGCTTGATGGTCGCGGCTTTTTTACTAAATAAAATTTGATTCTATATGTTGATTGACTGGAATAACTTCACGCCATGGGCATCGCTGGCAGGCGGCGCGCTGTTAGGCATTGCCGCAGCAATGCTTATGTTTTTTAATGGCCGAATTGCAGGCATTTCAGGCATTGTGGGCGGGCTAGTAAAACCGCGCTTACACGACGTAAGTTGGCGTATTGCATTTATTACTGGCCTTATTATTGCACCATTGCTATGGCAAATTTTTAGTGCATTGCCGCCAATTCTAATAAACACTAGCAACACTTTATTGGTTGTTTCTGGATTACTAGTGGGCATAGGTACGCGCTTTGGCGCTGGCTGCACCAGCGGGCATGGCGTTTGCGGCATCTCGCGCTTATCACTGCGCTCACTCATTGCCACGCTTAGCTTTATGTTTGCGGGCTTTGTCACGGTGTATATTGTGCGTCACGTTTTGATAGCCTGAGTCATGAACAAAAATAACTTTCTTGCACTACTTTCTGGCTTGTTATTCGGGCTTGGTTTAATTTTGTCAGGCATGGCAAATCCCGCAAAAGTGCTCGGCTTTTTAGATTTAGCTGGTGCGTGGGATCCTTCACTCGCTCTGGTGATGGGTGGCGCAATTGCAGTTGGCACAGTCGTTTTTGCAATCGCTGGTAAACGCGATTTAAGTTTACTTGGCTTAACAATACACTTACCCACCGCACGCCACATCGACAAACGCCTGGTATTAGGCAGCCTTGCATTTGGTATCGGCTGGGGCTTGGCAGGCGTTTGCCCAGGGCCAGCGCTGGTGCTGCTGGGCACGGGCAGTGTGAAAGGCTTAGTATTTGTCTTCTCGATGCTAGTGGGTATGGGCATTTTTGAGTATTTAGAGATTCGTCGTCTGCGCCACAATAAATGAATTTACTCACTCGCGAATTGCGCTAAAATAGCCCAATTCAAATTTAAGTATCATTATGTTCGATTTTTTCAAAAAAGATAAACCTCCAAAACCATTGCCAGAAGTTGCTGTAGAGGCAGCACCAGCGCCAAGTAGCAGTTTTGGCGAGCGTCTAAAGCAAGGCCTCGCCAAAACTAGAAACCTCTTAGGCGGACAGCTCAATAGCTTGTTCGGTGGCGGTAAAATTGATGCGGAAACCTACGAAGAGCTGGAGACGATTTTACTCACCTCTGACGTTGGCGTTGCTGCCACACAAAAACTTTTAGATAACCTAAAAAAGCGTGTCAAACGTGAAAATCTATTAGACACCTCTGCACTGAAAAACGCCCTAAAAGCAGAGTTATTAGCTGTTTTACAACCATTAGAAGTGCCTCTACGAACCAATAACCACGAGCCCTTTGTGATTATGCTGGCAGGTGTGAATGGCGCTGGAAAAACCACTACCATTGGCAAATTAGCTAAGTTGTTTCAAAGCCAAGGTAACAGCGTGTTAATCGCCGCAGGCGATACTTTTAGGGCAGCAGCTAGGGAACAGTTGCAGGTGTGGGGCGAACGCAATAATGTGCATGTCATCGCCAGCGAAGGTGGCGACCCAGCGGCGGTGATTTTTGACGCGGTCAATTCTGCCATCGCCAAAAAAATCGACATCGTCATCGCCGACACCGCAGGGCGCTTGCCCACACAAAATAACTTGATGGACGAAATTAAAAAAGTACAACGCGTCATTAACAAAGCTTACCCTGGAGCGCCGCACGAGATCTTGCTGGTGATAGACGCCAACACTGGCCAAAACGCAGTCAGCCAAGTCAAAGCCTTTGACGATGCACTTGGTGTCACTGGACTCGTACTGAGCAAGCTAGATGGCACAGCCAAAGGCGGTGTCATTGCTGCCATAGCAGAAGCGCGCCCGATACCCATTCGATTCATCGGCATTGGTGAATCGATTGACGATTTACGGCCGTTTAGCGCACAAGCGTTTGTGGATGCGCTGTTTGATTAAGCTATAATCAATTATGATTACTTTCGACAACGTCACCAAACGCTACCCAGGCAGTCACGAGGCCCTTAGCAGCGTGAGCTTTACCATTGAGCAAGGTGAGCTGGTGTATGTGACGGGACATTCTGGCGCGGGTAAAAGCACTTTACTGAAGCTGATGGCAGCGATTGAGCGGCCTACTTCTGGCACGGTGTTAATCAACAATCAAAATGTGAGCAAGCTTAAAGAGGCCACACTGCCGTATATTCGGCGTAAATTTGGCCTGGTGTTTCAAGATCACAAACTTTTATATGATAGAAACTGTTATCACAACGTGGCCTTGCCATTGGCGATTAATGGTATTACGGGTCACGAGGCTGGCAAACGCATACGTGCGGCACTAGATAAAGTAGGCTTGTTGGATAAAGAAAAAGTGATGCCGATTACATTATCTGGCGGTGAGCAACAGCGCCTAGCAATCGCACGCGCCGTAGTTTCTAGGCCATCGATATTGATTGCTGATGAGCCGACTGGCAACCTTGACCGCAACTATGCGACGGATATTATTACTTTATTCAAAGCGTTTCAGCAGGTGGGTGTGACGGTGATTATTGCCACGCATGATGCGCTGGGCAATGCAAACTATGAGAACAAAGTATTGCATTTGAATCAAGGCAAGCTAGTGAACGTGGAGCTGGCAAAATGAATGTTTGGCTGGCACAACATGCGCAAGTGCTAAATTTAGTGCTGCGCCGCTTTAAAACCAGTAAGCTCAGTACACTGCTGATTTGTTTAGCGATTGGCGTTACCCTTGCTCTGCCGAGCATTATGTACGCGGTGCTAGATAGCGTAAGTGGCCTAGCAAACAATGTAAAAAGTGAATCTCGAATCAGCGTTTTTTTAGCTTCTAGTCATAATGAAAATAACGTACAAGCCATTAAATTGGCACTAGAAAAAAATATGGCGATTAAAACTTTTAAATTTGTCACTAAAGAGGATGCGCTTAGCCAGCTACAAACCGCCAATGCTAATAATGAGGTATTGAACTCACTTGAAAACAACCCTTTGCCAGATGCATTTTTTGTCGAACCTAGCAAACTTGATGCTGAATCAATCGAAAGCCTCAAAAATGATTTAAGCAAACTGGATGGCGTTGAAGAGGTGATTGTGGATGGCGCTTGGATTAAGCGCCTGAATTATTTGCTGCTATTGGGCAAAAAAGCCATGCTCATTCTCACTGGTTTGCTTGCCTTTGCATTGGTTGCGGTGATTGGCAATACCGTGCGTATGCAGATTGTAACGCAGCAAGCAGAGATCGAATTAAGCCGCTTAATTGGCGCAACCAAAAGCTTTATCCGCCGCCCATTTTTATATGCAGGTGCGCTGTATGGCCTAATTGGCGGTCTATTCGCACTATTGATTACTTTTTTGGTTATTTATCTATTCAACCAATCACTCGCCCCACTTGCAGCCGAATATCAAACTGATTTTTCGTTAAACCAGCCTAGCTTATTCACCTGTGGCCTTACCTGCTTATTATCCTTGCTTGTCGGGTTGGTGTCTGCCTATCTTGCAGTCTCAAAGTCTTTATTCAAGTCTAGTCAATAAGCAAATTGGCCTACCAATGTGCTAAATAGTCAATGATATTCAATGTGACTATTCAATGCGATAAACTCCAATTGTTCTATAACGCACTTATTCGAATGGTAAACGTTTACGCGCCAAGTACGTTATCATGCTGCTTTGCCAAGTTTTAGCCAGTCATTTTTTATAATTTTTAAGAGGAGTTTTCATGAATAAGTTTGATTTTCGCTTATTAGCCGCAGCGTGTTTATTAAGTCTCGGTTCAATTACCGCCTCAGCAGGCGACGTTACGCCAACAGCCACGGCTAAACCAACAGGAGTGGTAGAAGCAAAACTGTCTGCCTATAAGGTAACTCGAGGTGCGGATAGCAAAGAAGTGTTGTCGCCAGTAGACAAAGTAGCGCCTGATGACTTGCTAGAATATCAGGTAGTTTATCAAAATAATGGCAAATCATTGCTTAAGCAGCTTACAGCCAATCTGCCTATACCTGTTGGCACGACCTATGTGACAGGTAGCGCAAAGCCTGCTGGCGCACTGGCAAGCCTTGATGGTAAAAACTTCGCTGCTATGCCGCTTAAACGTATGGTGAAGAAACCAGATGGTAAGCTTGAAGAACAGTTAGTTCCATTAGTAGAATACCGGGCTTTAAAATGGAAACTAGCTGAGTTGGCAGAAAAAAATAAGGTTGAAGTGAGCGCTCGCGTTCGTGTTAACCAAGCAGCCACATCAAGTGCTGCGCCAAAGTAAATTTAAGGGCTTCATGCTGCAACCATACGGCACAAAATGTGGTGCAAATCATACAAAATGTAAACAATCGTAAATAAAGTGTTGTTTAATTATAATTATCTATGAACATAGTAGCTAAAATTATATAAAAATGTTTAACTCTGGGTTGGTGTCATTTTGTTTTAATTCAAAATAGTCAGTTTTAATTCATGTAGTTAAA
>JANLWF010000238.1:0-2144 GCA_031364385.1 Methylotenera sp. | reverse complement strand
TAGCTACAACCAAGCGGTGGCGATTACGGGGCGCTTGGCAAGCAGCGACCCTAATTTGCAAAACATCCCTGTACGAAGCGCAGAAGGCCGCCGTATTCGCGAAGCGTTTATCGCGCCAAAAGGCTCGCATATTGTGTCTGCCGACTATTCACAAATCGAGCTGCGCATTATGGCGCACTTGTCACAAGACGCAGGCATGTTGCAAGCCTTCGCTAATAACGAAGATATTCACCGCCACACCGCCGCTGAGGTATTTGGGGTAGAAAAAGACCAAGTCGATAATGAGCAACGCCGCTACGCCAAGGTGATTAATTTCGGCTTAATTTACGGCATGAGCGCATTCGGCCTCGCACAAAACTTAAACATTGAGCGCAGCGCCGCCGCCAGCTATATTGAACGCTACTTTGCACGCTACCCCAGTGTTAAAGCCTACATGCAAAACACCCGCGAAATCGCCAAACAACAAGGCTATGTAGAAACCTACTTTGGCCGCAGATTATGGGTACCAGAAATCAACAGCACCAATGGCCAAATACGAGCAGGCGCAGAACGCGCCGCGATTAACGCACCTATGCAAGGCACAGCGGCAGACTTGATTAAACTGGCCATGATTGCCGTAGCAAACTGGTTGGCAACAGAAAAGTTAAATGGTGAAAGCTTAAAAACCAAACTCATTATGCAGGTACATGATGAACTGGTGCTAGAAGTGCCTGAAAGTGAATTGGGATTAGTAAAAACTACGCTACCGATTTTGATGCAAAATGTAGCGAAATTGTCTGTGCCTTTGTTGGCAGAAGTTGGCGTGGGTAGCAATTGGGAAGGGGCGCATTAAAATTAATGAGTAAACCATTAATTGTTTATCTTGATAGTAACGACTATTCTGTTTTTAGTGATGATTCTAAAAGAACACTTGAAATAATTAGAATTGAAAATCAGCTTTTACAACTTCGTGATGAAAATAAAATTGAAATAAGATTTAGTCATATCAATGTAGTAGAGGCAGCTCCAACAAAGCCTGAAGACAAGCTTTCATCTTCAAAAAGACTACAAACTATTAAGAAATTTTGTGGGTACAAATGTTTAGCTTCATATGTTTTTGTGCTTGAGAATGAAATTGAATCTTTGAGGAAGCAAAAACCTATACCAATCCAATTTAACATTCTTAACGAAAATGGTTTTTGGTTTCCTGACCTTGCTGATATAAAAGAATTTAGTTGTATAGCCGAAGAAATAAAAGAAGAAATCTCAAAAATACCAGATAGAAAAAAGAGACGAATAGCTGAAAGAAAATTTTTTAATGCCAATGGTAGCGTTAAAAACGCTAGCGCTTTTTTAAAAGGTTCAGCAGAGTCATTTGCCAAAGCCATTTGCAGCAAATACCCTATTTTAGAAGTAGATGCAAAATTAGCAGCTGAATCATATTTTCATAACGGCTCAATGACTAACTTTGTTCAATCCTTTTCAAACTCATTGTCAAACCTTGAAAGTCTTAGTAATTGGTATGTATTGTCTTGGGATGATGCGACGCAGCTATCATCTTTTCTTCGTGAAATTGGCGGAGATTTGCTGATTTCACTAGAGCAACTTAAAGAGAAATCGATTGAATTGGCTAATAATTATAAATTAGATGGGCTAAATGACAGCCAGATTAAAAACAAGATGAATGAAAGTTTTGATGGCTTATTAAAATCTTTACCAGATAGCATAGTAAATCGTCTAAATGAAAATCATATTTCAAGTTTTAGTCAAAAAGCCAGCTGGAAACTATGTCCATCTCTACTAACTATTACCACAGTATCAGTAAAATTAGCGAAGCTAAACTTGCTAACATCGCAAAGCTCAAAGCCTAGTGATTTTGGTGACATACTTCATACGGCTTACATACCTCATGTTGATATTTTTAGAGCAGATAAAGCTACCGCAGATATTATTAAACAAGCTAAATTACCATTTGAAACTACAATAGTTTCAAAGCTTACTGATTTACCAAGCGAAATAGAAAATTTACTGATGCTAAAATCAGTTAATTGTACTAATGATAAATAAATGAATAACACTATTAATTTCGGCATCTACATCATCGGCGATGAAATTCTCTCTGGCAAGCGCGAGGATAAGCATTTAACGCAAGCCATTAGCATATT
>JANLWF010000232.1:0-1648 GCA_031364385.1 Methylotenera sp. | reverse complement strand
CATCACTCAACCCAAATTTCATTTTGCGAGGCGCTAAATTAGCCACCATGACGGTGTTTCGACCAATTAAAGTGGCAGGATCGTAAGCCGATTTAATGCCTGCAAACACTTGGCGTGGCTTTTCTTCACCAATATCTAGCGTGAGCTTGAGCAGCTTTTCTGCGCCTTCCACATGTTCCGCATTTACAATCTTGGCAATACGCAAATCCACTTTAGTAAAATCATCAATACTTATAAGCACATTATTTAATGTATTTTCATCCGCCATGGGAGCCAATATTGTTGCGGCTGCTGGGGTGGCAGTCAAATTCTCTTTATTCGCTTCTGTCATCGCTTCTATTGCTTTCGGGTCAATTCGTGTAATTAAATGTACATATTCATTAATTTGATGCTGCGCTGGTAATGATCTATTTACTGCCTCCCAGAGCATTGGTTTTATATTTAAAAACTGCTCAATTTCAGCCGCTAATTTTGGCAACACTGGTTTTAAATACAGCGTGAGTAATCGAAACATTTCCAGCGCGTCTGAACACACTTGTTGCAGCGCTTCATCTTGCCCTTCCGCCTTTGCCATGAGCCACGGCGCTTTCTCCGCCACAAAACCATTGGCCAGGTCTGCAAGACGCATAATTTCACGCAAAGCGCGTCCATACTCGCGCGCTACATAAGCCTCTGCGATAGTATTAGCAGCAGATTTCAACTCTGCAACCACGGCATTATTAGCTGATGGTTTTAACTTGCCCTCAAAACGCTTATTGATAAAACCTGCCGTGCGACTTGCAATATTGATGTATTTACCCACTAAATCACTATTCACCCGCGCTACAAAATCGTCCAAACTCAAATCAATGTCTTCCATACTGCTATTGAGCTTAGCCGCGTAGTAATAGCGCAGATATTCAGGATTTTTAAGGTGATCTAAATAGCTGCGTGCGGTGATGAACGTGCCACGTGACTTGCTCATTTTTTCGCCATTCACAGTTAAAAAACCATGTGCGAAAATTTGTGTAGGTGTGCGGTAGCCGCTGTATTACAGCGTCGCAGGCCAAATTAGCGCGTGGAAATACAAAATATCTTTGCCGATAAAATGGTAAAGCTCGGTTTTGCTGTCTTTCGCCCAATATTCGTCGAAATCTAACCCATTGTTACTACAAAGGTTTTTGAAGCTCGCCATGTAGCCGATTGGCGCATCCAACCATACATAAAAATACTTACCTGGCGCATCAGGGATTTCAAAGCCAAAATACGGTGCATCGCGCGAAATATCCCAATCATTCAAGCCACTAGCAAACCACTCGCCCATTTTGTTGGCGGCTTCGCCCTGCAATGTTCCTGAACGTGTCCAAGCTTTTAAAAACGCTTCACATTCGCTCAATTTGAAAAAGTAATGTTCAGTTTCTTTGCGGATTGGTGCCGCGCCAGATACCGCCGAGTAAGCGTTAATCAGCTCAGTCGGGTTGTAAGTCGCGCCGCACACCTCGCAACTGTCACCATATTGGTCTTTGGCGTGGCATTTCGGGCATTCGCCTTTAATAAATCGGTCTGGCAGAAACATGTCTTTTACGGGGTCGTAAAACTGTTCTATGGTTTTTTTGGCTATTTTGTTATTCACAGCCAGTTTTTTGTAAATTGTCTCAGACAGCACTTT
>JANLWF010000215.1:0-3137 GCA_031364385.1 Methylotenera sp. | reverse complement strand
GGATTTTTTAATGCAGGAATTTTTCGGGACAAACTACAAAACAACATTATAAAACGCAATAAATGCTTTAAATTTGCATCAACATTTTTCTAATTGCAGCTTCGTCCAAACCTTTGCCAATAATGACGATACGATTGCTTGGATCTTCTTCGCTCCAGCCTTCTAATTCAGTAGGTGGGTAGGGCGTAAATTGCACGGCATGAATTGCTAGTGGTGCAGGCTGGTCAGCTGCATGGATAATACCTTTTAGGCGTAGTAAATTTTTACCATGCGTTTGGCAAAGTTTTAAAATGACAGGTTTTAATTCGCGCCAATTAAGCGGGCTGGGCAGGGTGACAGTGAAGCTAGAAATTTCGTCATGGTGCGTTTTTTGCGATAGCATTCCGCGTGGCTGTATAGGCTCTCGCAGCCAGCGTTGTGGCTCAGCGCGCTTGCCAGTAGGGTCAAATAAACCAACATCGATAATAAAATCAGGCTCAATTTCACCATGCTGCACTTTGTGCTGTGTGGCACCTGGGTTGATTGCTATGAGTTTTTCTTTAAGTGCTGACAATTGCTCTGGCGATGCTAAATCTGTTTTGGTGATTAGCAATATATCTGCCACAGCCGCCTGTTTTCGTGCCTCAGCGTGCGCTTGTAATTGCTGCAATCCATATTGACTGTCGATGGTGACGACAACTGCATCTAATCGAAATACGGATTCAATCACTGGTTCGTTCATTAAATTGCCTAAAATCGGACCAGGGTCGGCCATGCCAGTGGTTTCGATGACTAGGCGATTAAATTGTGGAATAGCTTGCAGCGCGCGCTTAAAAAACAAGTCACGCATGGTGTCGGCTAGTTCATTTTTTAGCGTGCAGCACACGCAGCCAGAGCTAAGTAATACAGTGTTGTCAGCGATATGCTCAGAATCGACTTGTGTGGCGATAATGTGATCCAGCCCAGCCTCACCCAGCTCGTTAATAATTACTGCGCTATCTTTCATTTCAGGGAGGTTAAGCAGTTTATTGAGCAGCGTGGTTTTGCCGCTGCCTAAAAAACCAGTCAATAATGTAACGGGTATGCGTTTATCCATATTAGAAATTCAAATAACGACATCATACTTTGTTGTGAGCCAAAAAAATATCGTTACATATAACCCATATGTGCCTCAATTTTTTTGACTCACGCCGCGTCTGATTTAGTTTTTTGAATTTCTAAGGACTTGTCAAAGAGAATCAGATGAAAGCACGGTAAAATAGCGCCTATGAATATTTTTTACGAAGAAGAAGGCCATTTTAAAATTGCATCCGTGATGGCCGAGAACCCAGGCTCTATGCAGGTAGAGTCGCCCACTGGCAAGCGTTCTAAAATTAAATCTAGCAATGTGTTGTTAAAGTTTGATGCGGTGCTGGCTGGCTTTATGGAGGCAGCTCATAACGAAGCGGAAAAATTAGAAATTGATTTTTTGTGGGAGTGTTGTGGTGAAATTGAGTTTGATTTTGAAGATTTAGCACAGGACTATTACGGTAAACCCCCCAGTCCAATTGAAGCTGCGGCCACGGCCATTAAGCTGCACAGCGCGCCTATGTATTTTTATCGCAAAGGCAAAGGGCGCTACAAAGCCGCGCCTGCAGAGACGCTTAAATTGGCGCTGGCGGCGGTGGAGCGCAAAAAATTACAAGCCGAACAGATGGCAGCTTGGGTTGTTCAACTTAATGATAAAAAACTGCCAGAAGGCTTTGCTAGTAAGGAGGATAGTCTCATTTACAATCCAGATAAAAACTCGATGGAATGGAAAGCGATTGATGAGGCTGCGCAAACTTCGGGCAGATTAGCACTGACTGTGATGTTTGACGCTGGCTTGATTGCTAACGCGCACGATTACCACCTAGGTGCGTTTTTGCGCGAGATGTTTAGCGAAGGTATTGCTTTTCCACCGCATGATTTACCAGAGATTTGCAATGATTTGCAGCTTGCAGAGGTGGAATGTTTTAGTATTGATGACGCCACCACGACTGAGGTAGACGATGCATTTAGCTTAGAAACACTAAAAAATGGCAATACCCGCGTTGGCATTCACATTGCAGCGCCAAGCTTAGGTGTGCAGCCAGATAGCGGCTTGGACGCCATTGTAATGAGTCGGCTTTCTACCGTGTATATGCCTGGCAATAAAATCACCATGTTGCCAGATAATGTAGTTAAACCATTTAGCTTAGATGCTGGCGAAACTAAGCCAGTGTTGAGTTTGTATTGCGAAATTACGCCAGAGTTCGAGTTTGTGGCGAATGAAACAAAGCTTGAAAAAATCAAAATTGCCGCTAATTTACGCCATGATGAGTTAGAGCCATTTTTCAACGCTCAAACATTAGAAAAAGATAGTGGACACGCATACTGGGCGCGGCTTAAGGTTTTACTAGGTTTAGCGGAAAGTTTGGAAAAATCCCGTGGCAAAGCCGACACGAATCGCGCACCGCAGATCGATTACAACTTTTATGTGAACGATGGCGTGGTTAAAATCATCGCCCGTGAACGTGGAGCACCCATGGATAAGCTAGTGGCTGAACTAATGATTTATGCCAATAGCCACTGGGGCAGTTTGCTGAAAGAGGCGAATATTGCGGGCATTTATCGTGCGCAAACAGGTGGAAAAGTGTTTATGACAACAAGCGCAGAGCCTCATCAGGGCTTGGGTGTAGCACAATATGCTTGGTGTACATCGCCCTTGCGGCGTGCGGTGGACTTGGTGAATCAACGTCAATTGATTGCCATGTTAGATAAAAAGTCAGCGCCTTATAACGCTGCGGACGGCAAGCTGAACGTGATTATGCGCAATTTTGATCAAACTTACAGCGCTTATAGCGAATTTCAAACGCGCATGGAACGTTACTGGTGCTTGCAATATTTGTTACAGGAAAAACTAACCGAAGTGACAGCCACAGTTTGGCGCGAAAACTTGGTGCGCATTGATGGCATGTTCTACATTACCAAAGTGACAAGCTTGCCTGAGCTCAAAGTGGGAACAAAGGTATTGTTAGAAATCAAACATATAGATACCTTATTGATGGTGCTGAATTGTAAGTTTAAGAGCGCAGTGGAGACAAAAATAGGCGAAGCTGAATTAGTGGCGGTGGTTGAAGACAATGTTGAGGTTTAAC
>JANLWF010000202.1:0-7708 GCA_031364385.1 Methylotenera sp. | reverse complement strand
AGTGTAGTTGGTGCCAGCAACGAATTCATTGTGGGCACTGTTCATAGTGTAAGTCCACACGCCAGCGGCATTGATGCTGAAGCTGCCGTAGTTGTTGCTGCCCGCTACGTTGGTTTGTGCGGTGAAGGCGGCTGAGCTGTCGACGTCAGTGGCGCTCAAGCTACCACCAGTGCTTTGGATGGCATTGATTTCGGTGAGGCTGCTGCTGCTGGTGCCAGTAATGACGGCGGCATCGTTGGTGCCGGCGATGGTGATGCTGATGGTAGCTGGCGCTGAGAGGTTGCCATTATTATCAATGGCGCTATAGGTAAAGGTCACAACACGGCTAGCGCCTTGCGCTAGGTTGTCAAAGTCGCTACCTGGATCAAAACTGTAAGTGCCATCTGGATAAAATGTGAGGCTACCGTTGCCTGCCGTTATGCCGCTTACTAGGCTGTAGCCAGTAATCGTGCCGTCGATGTCTGTAGCCGCAGGCACGTTGCTGTTTAAGATATTGTTTTCAGTGGTGGTGGCGCTGGCGGCGCTGGCTACAGGCGCGTTGTTGACATCGATGGTGAATGGCACGCTTACTGTGCCGTCAACACTGGCCGTCCCGTCAGACACGCTGACCGCTATTGGCGGCAAGTCGCCACCGCTGTTGACCAACGCTGCGCCTGCGGCGGTTAAGCTGACTTCACCAGTCACACTGTTGATGGCGTAATAGCCATTCGGGTCGCTCAATAGTGTGATGCTAAAGCTGAGGGTATCGCCGTCTGCGTCAACAGCACTGGCGGTGGTGATGACTTGACCTACAGTTGCTGTGTTTTCAGTTAAGGGAGCTATGACGCTGAAGCTTAATACTGGAGCATCAGGCACAGCTGCTACATTAACAGTGACACTGCTGGCAATAGATGAAGTGCCATCTGTAACCACATATGGAAAATTGATTGTGCCATTAAAGTTAGCGTCTGGCGTAAATGTAATTGCACCTGATGCGCTGATATTAATAGTGCCATTGGGCACAGAAATACTTTGTGCGCTACCTGTGAGCGCAACTCCATTGACACTTAAAATAGTCGGCGTGGTGCCATCAGGATCACTATCATTAAATAATAAATTAAGCGGAACATTGCTTGCATCTTCATTAATGTTAGCAATATCAGAGGTAGCCACTGGTGCGTCTGGCACTGGGTTTATAATAATGGCCACATTGACTGGCGCAGAAACTCCACCGCTGTTATCTGTTGCTATAAAGGGTATGTTGACCGTGCCGTAATAGTTAGCTGCTGGTTTAAAAATAAGATTGGTGGGTAATGATGTAAATACTGTCGTTGTAAGTACAGGTGTTGTGCCATCTGCTAAGTAAAGCGTGCCTTGGCTAGATAGTGGCAATGTCGTCACACGATATGAAACGATATTACCATCTGGGTCGGCGCCTGCTAAGCCAATGGTAATGCCTGATGCGTCTTCACTGCCCGTGACCACGCTGGCAGTTGCTATAGGGCGAATATTGCCAGAGTTGCCACCACTACTTCCGTCGCCACCATTAGCACCAGCACCTAAATTATTAGCATCGTCTTCTAAAAGAAGACCAACAATAGGCCTTTCATCAATATTAACATTAAAATTAAAATCGTAATCGAAGCCAAATTGATTGAGAACATCATTAATTCTTAATAAAGCAACAAAATCAAAACCATGTACATTAATCAAGCCGTTGTTGCCAGCCGCTGTTTCTTCTAAAACTTCATTAATGTCTTTACCGCTTTCAATCGCTTTAATCACGGTTTCTATCGTGGCAAGGTTTACCGCGCCATCAAGACTGTCAAAGCCCAACACATTGGTAAGCTCTTCTGTAAAGGCAACCAGCTGCTCTGAACCAATATACATAGGACGCCCATTGGCTAACTCAAGCTCGACTTCTGCACCCTGTAAGGTTTGTATGGTGTCGCTCGTTTGTACAGTATCCCCGAGCTGCAACTCACGCTTAGCGCCATTATCTGTAATAAGGTATGCTGTGCCTGTTAATGCAACTACTTTGCCGATTATTGCCATGTTAGTGTCCTAAATTTGTAAAATTGCTGTGTTTAATGCTCGTTTTCACAATCGCATTAAATACCTCATTTAGGTATAAATATATTGTACTGATGGCCAATAAAGGTAATCCTGACAACTACTTAAGAATATAATATAAGAAGTATTATTAACTGTTGAAATCATCAACACTTTAGAGCAAAAATTATTTTAGGTTTCAAAAAAAAAATAACTCTCTTAAAGCAAATCAACAGCATCATTTCATTTATGGTGCTGTTGATTGGCTTTACAGGTATTTACGCGGCAGGTTACGATTTCAACAAGTTTAGCAGCTATGCAAAACAAAGATATGGTGAAGAGGCCTATAAAAATACCCTAGAACTTCAAGAATTAATTACATCATTACAATCTGCGTCAGAAACGGAAAAGCTTAAAAAAATTAACGATTTTTTTAATCGCAAGATTCATTTCGCTGAAGATATTGATCTTTGGGGAAAATCGGATTATTGGGCAACACCACTAGAATCTATAGGCCGAAATGCGGGCGATTGCGAAGACTACAGCATTGCCAAATATACTTTTCTGAAAATATTAAATGTGCCTAACGACAAACTCAGGCTTACTTACGTCAGAGCAGAAATCAGGAATCAAGACAGAACAGTCGTATTAGCACATATGGTACTCAGCTACTATGCAACTCCTCAGGCTGAACCATTGATCTTAGATAGTTTAGTGCCTGAAATTATGCCCGCATCTGCAAGAAAAGACTTGACACCAATTTTTGGTTTTAATGATAAAGGCCTATGGGTAGGTGCTAACAATAAATCTAAAGGCGATTCAACATCTCATCTATCAAGATGGCGTGATGTAATAACGCGAATTCAAGCGGATGGAATAAATTAATTGAAAGTAAGGAGTTAATATGTCACTTATTAAGCAACTTTGGTTAGCTATATTGTTCACCGTCATTCTAGCTTCAACTGGTAGCTTTATTTTAAGTACACTATCAAGTAAAAGTTATTTAGAAGAACAATTAAAAATGAAAAATACTGACAATGTCACTTCACTTGCGCTTTCAATGTCGCAGATGAAGAAAGACCTTGTTACGCTAAATTTACTGTTATCCGCACAATTTGATTCTGGCCATTACAGCTACATACGACTGTTTGACCCAAATGGCAAATTGATTAGCGAACGTGTAATGTCAGATAGCCATACCAAAGCGCCTGATTGGTTTATTAAGCTTATTCCAATTAAAGTTCAAGCTGGTGTTGCAGATATTCAAAATGGCTGGTCGCAATTCGGTTCACTCACATTAGAAAGTGACACTGATTTTGCATACAATAAGCTTTGGGATACCACTTTATTAATTGCACTTTGGACATTTCTGATTGGCCTACTTACTTGTTATGCTGGTGGGAAAATCCTACGCAAAATTATTAACCCACTTGATGAAGTAGTCAATCAAGCAAAAGCGATTGGTGAAAACAGATTCATTACAATTGGTGAGCCTAAAACGTTAGAGTTTAAAGCGTTGGTGCGCGAAATGAACAATCTTTCAAATCGCATCAAAGAAACTGTTACCAAAGAGTCTGTTCGCTTAGAAGAGCTGCGTTACAAAATTAATTATGATGATGTCACAGGTCTAATGAACCATGATTATTTCGTAAATACTATGGAAGCTAAGCTCAGCCACTATGAATACAATGAGGGTGCTTTAGTGATATTTAGGCTTTCAAACTTAGCACAACTAGACGAAGTCATGGGTTATCCTCAAGCAAATGCGTTACTTAGAAATATTGGTAGCGCGCTGGAATCTAAATGTAAAGAAGATTCGTCACTCATGTCTGGTAGATTAAGCGGAACCGAATTTGCTGTATTTTGTAACCAAACCACAGATGAGTTTGCTCTGGCCAACCAGCTAAAAGATGCTATCACCAAGGCAGCTGAAGTTAGTGAAGCTGAATTAACAGCTCGTTTTTTAGTGGTGGCAACAAAAACAAGAAAAATAGACGAAACAGCATCGCTATTTAAAGCACTTGAACTCATCTTAAATCATTCCAGCCTAAGTGAAGAAAATTATCTTCGCGTGATTAATGCAAACGCTAACGTGGAAACAGAAAATCACTATCTAGTTGAATGGAAAACTTTACTAAGTGATGCAATATCAAATAAAAGAATCAAGCTAGAGCATTACCCAGTAATAACTACTACAGGAACACTTATTCACAATGAAAGCCCCGTAAGACTTCAATTAGAGGAAAATGGAAAATGGTATTGTGCAGGCGAATTTATTAATTGGGCAACGCAACTCAACCTGATTAAAGTAATTGATGAATTGGTTTTAGAAACGGCTGTATTGCTATTAGCACAAGGCGCTAGCCCATTGTGTTTAAATGTCTCAACAAGCGCAATGTGTGACCGTAAATATATTCAAAAGGCAGCAACACTTATCAAACAACAATTAAAGCATCCAAATCATTTAAGTTTTGAAGTGACTGAAATTGCTGCATTTGATCATTTAAACGAATTCAAATATTTCTGCAACAAACTAAAAGCTTTAGGCTGTCATATTGGCATTGAGCATGTCGGCTTGCGTATTTCACGCCTAGGCGAACTGCATGATGTTGGTTTAGATTATATTAAATTTGACGCTTCAATTGTTCGAGGAATTAATACCAACGAGACTAACAAAACACTGTTAAGAGGTTTGTGTATCATCACCCATTCTATTGGAGTACAAGCGATTGCTGAAGGTGTAAACAACCATGATGAGATTGAGTCACTCAAAGAAATTGGCATTGATGGCTACACAGGGTCAGGTGTTAAATTTCAGTAAACTGTAATGGTCTAGTTTTCTGCAATATTTAGTTGAACTAGTTTCAATTGAAGGTAACGCCCCACTCCCGTACCACAAGCTATGTTTAACGTCTGTAATTGCTATTGAGCATCAACGCTAACTGCAACCTATCCTTAGCTTTTAAACACTCGAATGTTGCTGCAAGGTGTGCCTTTACCGTTCGTTCTGAAATGCTAAGAATCCGCGCTATTTCTTTATTACTTAATCCTTTTGCGGCTTCTATTGCAACATCTTTTTGGCGCTTAGTAAGTTGGGATAGCAAAGTTTCCACATGCTTTGGCTGGTTACTCACCAACCTTGCAGAGACTTCAATTAGCCGCTTTAAGAGCTCGTTACCCAGCCATAAACCTCCATGAGTGATTACTGTCTTAATTTCCTTCAATACCTCTGGTGCAGAATACGCGTGGCAATATCCAACTGCCCCCAAACTTAATGCATGAAGGGCCTCGGCTTGAATAGGCGCATTTGCCAATACTACAATTTTTGAATTTTTATAATTATCTTGGATAAGTGCGATAGTGCTAGTCAACCATTGTTGCCTGTCTTCATTCATGTGCAACCAGAATAAAATCGCCTCGTCATTTTGCAATTTGGTGGATTTTAGGTTGGCGGCTATTTTTGCTTTAGGAAAAGCTTCTGACCAACTGATTAAGCCCGTACTTAGAGGCGATATAAAAATATCTTGCATTAAATTTCTCATACATTATCTTTCGCTAAAAGCGTAAGATTTGGCTTTAAGTATTGGTTTTAACAAATAGGAAAGTATGGTTTTTTTGCCTGTCAAAATATCTACTTGTGCCACCATACCAGGGATAATCGGCAGACCCTTACCCAAACTAAGTTGCAAAGTACGTACACGTACTAGATAATAGGCATTGCCTTTCTCATCAACGGTTGAATTGGCTCCGATACTATCTACCACCGCATCTAAGGTGCCATAAATAGTGTAGTCATAAGCACTTAATTTAACGACCGCAGGCTGATTTGGTCGTAAAAATGCAATATCCTTAATTTGTACTTTGGTTTCCAGCACCAGAGCCTCATCAGTTGGCACCAACTCTAACACCTCTTTACCTGGTTGTATCACACCACCCAAAGTATTAAAAAACAAACGACTTACTTTACCGTTCACTGGTGATATTAAGGTCGATTGTTTTACTTTATCAGTCAGTGCAACGCTGGTTTCAGTCAAGCTGGCGAGCTTGGCAGAAGTATCGTTAAGTTCGGTACGTACTTTGCTACGAAAGTTTTGTTCCGACTCAGTAATTTTGCGACTTGCCTCACTAATTGAAGATTGAATACGACTGATTTGCGCTTTAGATTGGTCTATTTCACCTTTTGCTCTTGTGGCTTCACGCTCTAATTTTAAAATATCAATTTCAGAAACAGCACCACTGGCTAATAATGGCTTATTGGCAATGAGCTCTTTGTTAGCAGAATCATAAGTCTTTTCAGCGATATCTTTTTTAGATTGTACTTCAATCAACTCTTTTTCGCGTTGCACCATTTGGTCTCGTGCAATGCTCACAATCGAGTCTAACTCTTCGCGGCTAGCATTATATAAAGCGTATTCTTGTTCATATACCTGTGGGTTATCTTGCTTAACTGCGGCTGGCGGTGAAAAAGATTTTCCTTCTGCAAGCGCTTGTAAACGCGCTTGCTTAGCCAATAATGCTAAGTACTGTCCCTGATTTTCTCGTAACGATGCCACTGCACGCGTTCCATCAATTTTAATAAGTGGCATGCCTATTTTAACAATATCGCCTTCTCTCACTAAAATATCAGACACAATACCGCCATCCAGCGATTGAATCACTTGCACTTGACGCGATGGAATAACCCTGCCTTCACCACGTGTAACTTCGTCCACCTTGGCAAACCAAGCCCACACAAGTGCAGTGAGTAAAATAGCCAAAATACAGTACAGCAGTTTTCTTGCCCGAAGTGGGGCTTGTTCTAATATAGCCAAATCGGCTTCTTCGTCCCACGCCAAGTTATCACGCGTCTCTGTAGGAACAGCACGATCCACCATGTAATAAATCGGCTTGGTAAGCCATGATTGCCTTTTAATAAAATTGTTAAAATCGCCTAACTTTTCGAATAGACTCTCACTCATATTGCTTTTCCAGTCCCGGCACGTTGGTCACAATGCCTTAGCAATCTTGCCTGTGCGCAAGGCATCAATCACTTGATCTTTTGGTCCATCTGCCACAATTCTGCCAGAATCGACCACAATGATGCGACTCGCCATATCAAACAAGGTTGAGCGATGCGTAATAAGCACCAAAGTTTTGCCTACTGCAGCCTGCGTCAGGCGATTTTTTACGGCTTCCTCAGTGGAGTGGTCCATCGCGCTGGTAGGCTCATCCAACAACACTATCACCGAACGACCAATTAAAGCGCGCGCGATACCAACGCCTTGTTTTTGTCCTCCAGAAAGGGTTTCTCCGCGTTCGCCCACCAGCAAATCGAAGCCTTTAGGGTGATTATTTATAAATTCGTCAATGCCGCCCACATGTGCAGCTGCCAGTACAGCCGTATCGTCAGCATGGGGCGAGGTTATGGTCAGATTCTCTCGCATGGTACCATAAAATAAATGCGTATCTTGCTGCACATAACTCACAGTGCGACGTAACTCTGCGGGGTCTATTTGGCGTGAGTCGATGCCATCAATCAAGATTGCGCCTTCGGTAGGTTGATAAAGGCCGAGAATCAGCTTATGAATAGTGGTTTTACCAGAGCCCATACGCCCCAACAAGGCCACGTGCTCACCAGCTTTGATTTTGAAAGAAATTTTTGTAAGCGCACTTTCTTCTGCCCCAGGGTATTTAAAAC
>JANLWF010000195.1:0-2332 GCA_031364385.1 Methylotenera sp. | reverse complement strand
TTATGGGTGGCTTGGCTTTATTTTTGGGCTACAAAACCAAATTTTTCGCATTATTCATGGCGATTTATGCGGTG
Organism: Methylotenera sp.; assembly: GCA_031364385.1. Classification (GTDB taxonomy): domain Bacteria; phylum Pseudomonadota; class Gammaproteobacteria; order Burkholderiales; family Methylophilaceae; genus Methylotenera_A. The sequence goes on along the minus strand of JANLWF010000195.1, from coordinate 2,258 downwards.
ATTATTTCATTTTTACTACACCTGCCTGTGTTGCAATATTTAGCAATTGCAGGTGGTTTGCTCATGCTGTATTTGCATCCTGAAACCGCTTTTAGTTTAGATAATCTTAAGAAAAACAAAGCTTAAATACCAATCAAAAAACAAAAAAATAGATGCCATGCAAGCCTCATGGATATTGGCTTGCATGGCATTATTGTTAGTACTATTTAAATAGCTACTCCCATTCTAACGCGGGGTAAATAATGTTCACATTACGCCTGTTAGCAATATCAAATAGCTGCCATTTATCCTTTTCGCTCGCCGCCGCCGTATTCATGGCAGATTCCATGCTCTCACCTTTTTTGATGCTAGCGCGGATATCCATGAGCAGTGCAGTTAAATAACGCTGTTCGTTTTCAACTGCGAGCTTCCAATCTTTAGTGACTGACCCATGGCCTGGCACTACTTGCTTGGTCGCGCTACTTTTTAACTTTTCCAGCTCAGCGATTAAGCCTTTAATATCGCCTTCTAATACTGGTGTACGCTCAATAAACAGCAAATCGCCAGTAAACAATGTGCTGCTTTTAATGTCCATGGCGGACAAATCGGTATTGGTATGCGCAACAGGGTGAGCGGTGAGCATCAGTTTTCTATCCCCCAAATCCACTTCTAGCGTGGTTTTCACAGCAATTGTAGGCTTTACTAGCTCACTGCCTACGGCATCTTCACCCAACAATTTGGTATTAATTTTGGCGTATTGTTCGCGACGTAACTCCATCGCCGTGGCTAGTTTTTCGTGCCCCACAAACTCAGGCTTATCGGCTACAAAAGCCGCATTGCCGTAAATGTGATCAGGATGCACATGCGTATTAATCACGTACAACACAGGCAATGCTGTCACCTTGCGAATGGCCTCACGCAACTGATTACCGACTTTAATGCTACCGCCCGTATCAATCACCGCCACACCTTTACTGCCAACCACAAAGCTCGCATTACAAATATCGCCTTTGTAACCATCGTCAATATCCATGTGCACGCCATGATGCACGTAAATGCCATCACCCACGTTTTCAATCGCAAAATCATGATGAGCAGTTTGCGCGTTAGCTGGCATATTAGAGCAACCTACCAGCGCCAAAATGCCAAGCAAATGACTAAGTATAATCATTAAAATTTTCATCACTTGTTCCTTATACCAAGGTTATTATCTACAATGTTTAGTAAGTAGTTACAATGTTGCCGTTATGTAAGGTTATTCGCTGTGACGCTTATCACATAAGCACTCAATTATGCACTTGGTTTAATACTTCTAGGATATTACTATGAATCACTCCACGACAAGCTATACTAAAACCGCTAAAGTTTTACATTGGCTCATCGCCATTGGAATTTTTGCCATGTTTGCGCTTGGTTGGTTTATGAGCGAGCTGCCCAAAGAAGCACCCAAACAAATGGCTTACGATTTATTCAATTTAGGCGTTTACACTTGGAATCTATCAGAAGAAATTAGCCCACGCACGTTTTACTTCAATCTACATAAATCGATTGGCGTCACGATTTTTGCTTTAATCCTCATTCGCATCTTGTGGCGCATCACGCATCGTCCACCCGCTTTGCTAGCCTCTTACAAAGCATGGGAGCGTAAACTCGCCAGCGGCGCGCACCATTTGCTCTACTTGCTAATGGTGGCATTACCGATAAGTGGCATCATTATGGCAACCTACAGCAAATACGGTATTAAATGGTTCGGTGTTGCGTTTATTAAAGGCTTAGACAACAACCCAATGCGCGAATTGTTCAAAGAAGTGCATGAAATTATTGGTATTATTATTTTGCTGGTGATTATTGTGCATATTATTGGCGCGCTAAAACACAAGTTTATTGATAAAGACGATACGCTGAAGCGAATGCTCTAAGCGTTATTTTAGGAAGAAAAGCCTGCGAGGCCGTAGGTCTCCCGCGTGGAATATACCAGCTAAAGCCAGCTATCCACACGTGACGGGCTTTTTATTATTGGTGATATTGCCTGCTATATTTTCTAACCGCTTCTAGCATCGCTGCTGCGTTTTCTGGCGGCGTCCATTGCGTAATACCGTGTCCTAGGTTGAATACGTGACCGTTGCCTTTGCCGTAACTGGCTAAAATACTCGCGACTTCCTTTTCAATCGCCTCGGGCGTGCTGAGCAAAATCGCGGGGTCTAAATTGCCTTGCAGCGCTACTTTGTCGCCCACGCGTTTGCGGGCTTGGCCAATATCTACTGCCCAATCTAGGCCTA
>JANLWF010000187.1:0-2151 GCA_031364385.1 Methylotenera sp. | reverse complement strand
AATAAATCGTTTTCAAATAAATCCATTTATAATGACATCCTAATGTCTAATTCGCAATACTACGCCGAAGCCACTCAATTTCTCAGCGCCATTGATGATGATTGGGCAAACTTAATTGCCACGGTTGGTACTTGCGGATTTACGCCAAAGGTTGAGCGCGATCCTTATGAAGCGCTAGTGCGCGCGGTGGCTTACCAGCAGTTGCATGCCAAAGCGGGCGATGTCATTTTAGCTAAATTCATTCAGCATTTTGGTCAATTTCCTCCGCCAGAAAAACTCATCGCTGCTGAGTTTGACGATTTGCGCGCTTGCGGGTTCTCTGGCCGCAAAATTAAGACGCTAAAAGGCATTGCTGATGGCGCAATGAGTGGACTTGTGCCACCACGCGACATCGCAGATACGCTGGCGAACGAAGTGCTAATTGAGCGCTTGGTGACGCTAAAAGGTATCGGACAATGGACGGTGGAAATGATGCTGATGTTTACGCTAGAGCGCATGGATATTCTGCCTGCTGATGATTTTGGTGTGGTGGAAGGCTATAAACGCCTTAAAAAACTAGAAACTGCGCCTAAGCGTAAAGAAATGGCCGAAATTGGCAAAGTTTGGCGTCCACACCGCACCATCGCCAGTTGGTACTTGTGGCGCGTGCCACGTTAATTTTGTAAAGGGTGCGCGTGCCCAAATAAACTGAAAATCTCAATAGCTGGAAATCTCAAAATGGTTAGTGCGCCTAATCTATATCGGCAGAGTCACACTAGGTCAACGACGACTCATCGGCGATGATTGCTCGTTCATTAGCAAGGGCTCGCTTACTGCCTTATTCACTGCACTAATCGCTATTCTACCTGTAGTTTAGCTTTTCTAAATGCTTAGTATAACGATGGTAATTTTATTGCTGGTGATTTTTATACGGTATTTGATTTTATAATAGTTCACTATGCGCGTCTTTTATGCCCAAATTTTCACACTACACAATCACGCGTTTCTTAAATTATTAGCCTTTCGTATTCTCATTGTGCTGGCTTACCAAATCATGGCGGTCACCGTTGGCTGGCATATTTACGAAATCACACACGATACTTTGGCTTTGGGTTTAATCGGCTTGGCAGAGGTAATTCCTTATTTTGCGTGTGCGCTGTTTGCTGGCCACGCGGTAGATCATTATTGCTCAAGACGATTTTTTGGTATGTTAGCTGCGCTGCTATTATGCATTAATGCGATTACATTAAGCGCAATTTCACTAGGTTGGATTAACGGTAATGCGAGTTTATGGATATATGGCTCAATCGCGTTTACTGGCGTTGCGCGTGCGTTTATAGCCCCTAGCTACACCACCTTATTCGCGCTTATTATCCCGCGTCAACATTTTGCCAAAGCCATGGGTATTGGCAGCTCGGTGTTTCAAATCGGCTTAGTGCTTGGCCCCGTATTGGGTGGCTTGCTGGTTGGATTTGCTAATAAAACTATCGCCTACCAAATAGCCGTTTTATTGTGTGCTGGCGCGGCGCTTGCTATGTTATCTCTTAAAATAAAAGAACCACCGCCAATGCAAAATAGCCCTGCCGTGTTCACCAGCATTGCACAAGGTTTACGCTTTGTGTTTAGCAATCAAATCATTCTCGGGGCACTGTCGTTAGATATGTTCGCAGTGCTGTTTGGTGGCGCAGTAGCCATGTTGCCCGCTTTTATTCAAGACATATACCGAATGGGTCCAGAAGGTTTGGGTATTTTGCGCGCTGCGCCTGGCTTAGGAGCCATTGCCACTGGCTTATGGCTCACACGCCACCCGATTAATTTACACACAGGTCGTTGGTTATTGCTAGCCGTTGCTGGCTTTGGTGTGTGTATGATTGGTTTCGCGCTTACCACTTATTTTTGGCTGGCAGCTCTATTGCTATTGCTTTCTGGCATTTGCGATGGCGTATCGGTGGTGTTGCGACAAACCATTTTGCAGCTCGCTACACCCGACTCCATGCGCGGACGTGTCACCGCCATTAATGGCATATTTATTGGCTCATCCAACGAGCTAGGCGCGTTTGAATCTGGCCTTGCAGCACGCCTAATGGGTTTAGTACCTTCAGTAATTTTTGGTGGATTGATGACGCTGACGGTGGTAGGCGTTACCGCAAAATTAGCACCAAAATTACGTGA
>JANLWF010000182.1:0-7632 GCA_031364385.1 Methylotenera sp. | reverse complement strand
GAAAAAGCCTTTATTTCTCGTTATGCGCTAGGGCGCGACTATCACAAAGTGATGCGACAAAAACTTCAAAAATTATGTGACAAAATTCAATCAGAAACAGCAGGGTTTGCAGAGAGTCAATTTGAAAGCAGAGTGTTCACAGACAGTGCGCCAGTGCTAGAAGTAGCGCTAGCTGAGAAAGCTGGCTTGGGTTGGCGCGGCAAACATACTTTGCTGATAAATAAAGAACATGGCTCGTGGTTTTTCTTGGGTGAAATCTACACCAACTTGCTTTTGCCAATTGACCAAAAAGCCACCAATCATTGCGGCAGCTGCTCAGCTTGTATTGATATATGCCCTACCCGCGCCATTACCGCACCTTACGAAGTTGATGCGCGGCGCTGCATTTCTTACCTCACCATCGAGCTTAAAGCCGCTATACCGCTTGAGTTTAGGTCACTAATAGGCAACAGAGTATACGGCTGCGATGATTGCCAATTGGTGTGCCCGTGGAATAAATTTGCAGAAATTACGAGTGAGCCAGATTTTAATGTACGTAACGGCTTAGACGACGTTAGCTTGGTTGAGTGCTTTGCTTGGAGCGAAGCAGAATTTTCACAAAAAATGGCGGGTAGTGCGATATTCAGAATTGGTTACCTTCAATGGCTGCGTAATATTGCCGTGGGTTTGGGCAACGCGCCTAGTTCGCCAGCAGTAATTAGCGCCCTAAGAGCGCGAGAAAATGATAGTAGTGAGTTGTTACAAGAGCACGTTAAATGGGCGTTGCAGCAACATCGGTCTGCTGTAATTCCAAACCACCTGTAGCGATATCAATTAATTATGTGGCTTAGCAAGATTGGATTTTAAACAAATATTTATCTGAAAGTTAGTTCGCATTTAACATCACATCCGAACCTTCGTCAGGTTCGAATGCTATCCCAGGATCTAATATGATTCGCGCCCCATTATCGTTTGAGACTCTGGTATCGGTTGCTTCACCCGTTGTAGCGCTACTTGTTGCATTACCAAAATCACTTTCAACTACCGCTAGCCCCTCGTGCATAGGGTAAATATCTAGCACTAGTCGATACTTATATTCCACCGTCGGCTTTAAAATCGTAATAGTCGTGTTCACTTCTGCTTTCAAATCCAGCACTAGGCGCGTGATGTCTTGCTTAAATTTAGCCACTCTCAAATCCCTAATATAAGGGTCGTCATGCAAATTCTTAACCGTTAAACCTCTTAGCTGCTCATTTAATTGAATGTTTTTTAAATCCAACACCACTCGAGCGGGGCTTTTAAGCGCGAGTAAGGAATATTTAATGGGTTGATCTGTTTCAATGGTGATGCGGGTATATTCACTCACAGGGTGCACGCTAGCGGCGATGACGGTTGCGGCATGAATAGACACACTTGCGAGGCAAAAAATACCCACTAGCAAAATTTTTACTAAAAAAATGATGCTATTATTTTTCATGCTAACAGATTACCGACATGTCATCTTGAAGCCAGCATTGCTGCTCCCAACATGCCTGCTGTGTCATTTGCAGTGGAAATTTTTATGCTGATTTTGTTGTGTAATACGGGTATTAAGTCGGCTTCTAAGCGTTGATTAAATGCTTCTTGCATTAACGCCCAAGCACCTGTTAAGCCGCCGCCAATCACCACATTTTTCACATCAATTACTTTTGCAATACTAGCCAACGTCTGTGCCAAAGTGTTTGCAGCTACATCGTATGCTGCAATCGCTTTTTTATCGCCAGACTTAGCGAGGTCTGCGATTTCATGGGCGGTAAGTTGTTGTTGGGTAGCGTTAAAATAACTAATAGCCACGCCGCTGGCCGAGGCGTATTGTTCCATGCAGCCTTTATTGCCACAGCCGCACTGCCTGCCGTTTGATTCAACAATAATATGCCCTACTTCCATCGCCGTACCATGCTGACCTGAATAAAGCTTCCCACTTGCATCGACAAAGCCACCACCTACGCCTGTGCCTAAACACAAGTAGATTAAGCCGCCTTCTGGCTTTCCTGCTAGGCTGTATTCGCCAAAGGCAGCAGCATTCGCGTCGTTTTCCACAATGACTTTTTTGCCGATTAGTTGACTTAAATCAGCAGCTAGATTAACGTTTTTTAAGCCTGGTAAGTTAGGCGATTGGGCAATTAATTGGGTTGCAGGGTCAATAAAACCAGGAAATCCGATGCCAATACCTTGCACATCTGGGTATTTAGCCAGTACGATTTGTATGGCGTTTGCGGTCACAATTAATATTTTTTGCCATGCTTCGCTAGGTGTATTTTCTTTGCACAGTTTTGCGAAGTCCGTCTGAAAACGCGTTTCTTCAATTAGGTCTAAGCAAGAAAACACACCTACGCGCAAGTTTGTGCCACCTACGTCAATGCCAATACTTAATGCCATTTATTGGCTCGCTGATGCTGCCTTATCACCTGTTTAATGCTAGCAATATCTGCTTGCGTGAGTTGCGCCCAATCAAAGCGCCATTGCCAGTTTTTATCTGTGGTGCCTGGCGTATTCATGCGATGTGCTTTGTCCAAGCCCAAAATGTCTTGCATAGGGATTATAGCGATGTTGGCGTTTGAAGCCATTACTAGCTCGATTAAGGCTTGCGGCATCTCTGGTTCTGCAACACCGAGTATAGTATTAACGTGATCTTTAGTGCGCTCATCTAATTGCTGATACCAGCCCAGCGTGGTGTCGTTGTCGTGAGTACCAGTGTAAGCCACACTATTAGTCTCAATATTGTGTGGTAAATACGGGTTGTCGTCACCCCCCCCAAAAGCGAATTGCAATATCTTCATGCTAGGTAGGTTAAATTGCTCGCGCAGCGCATTAACTTCATCGGTAATAGTGCCCAAATCTTCTGCGATTAACTGCATATCGGGGAAGCGCGCGGTGATTGCGTCTAGCAGCTCCGCGCCAGGTGCAAGCACCCATGAGCCATTGATAGCAGTTTCTTCAGTTGCGGGAATCTCCCAAGCCGCTTGCAAACCACGAAAATGGTCGATGCGGAGTAAGTCAAACATGCGTTGCTGCGTGCGGATCCGTTCCAGCCACCATTTAAAGCCATCGCACTGCATTTCGCTCCAGTTATAGTGCGGGTTGCCCCAGCGCTGGCCACTGGCCGAGAAGTAATCGGGCGGCACGCCTGCCACTACTTGCATATTTTTGCTGGAATCTAGCTTAAATAAACGCGGATGCGCCCATACATCGGCGCTGTCGTAAGCCACAAAAATTGGTATATCACCAAACATTGCCACGCCTTTTTTGTTGGCGTAGGCTTTAAGCGTCTGCCATTGGCTAAAAAACAAAAATTGGGTAAATTTGATCACCGCAATCTCGTGTAGGTAGCGCAATTTTACTTTTGCCATAAGCGCTGGCTGCTTGTTTTTATAAGCTTTAGGCCAAGTATGCCAACCCGTTTTATTAAATTTTTTTCGTAACACTAAAAACAAAGCAAAATCATTTAACCAATTTGAATTTTGACGGCAAAAAGACCTGAATTGCTTTTGTAAGTTTACATTCTTTTGCTGTTTATAATTAATATAGACCTTGTTGAAAAGCTCATATCTTTTGGCTTTCACGCATGAATAACCAGCTTCAGCTGGTATATTCTGCGGGGACAACCCTTGTGATTGCAGCGAATCTGTATCTGGCAACAAATCACTTTTATTAAGTAGATTCTGAGCAACTAAACTTTCTAAACTAATAAACTCTAACCTACCTGCATGGGCGCTTAAACATTGATAAGGCGAGCCATCGTCATGCGGCATGTTCAATGGCAGCGTTTGCCAAATACTCGCGCCAATTTCGGATAAAAAATCGACGAATTGATAGGCGCTTACGCCGAAGTCACCCGTGCCAAAGCTACCAGCTGGCAACGAGCTTATATGCAGTAGTACGCCAGCGCGGCGTGTTTGAATTGGCTTATTTAGTTTAATTTTCTTGCCCACGCTTCATGGTACCGCTCAACATTGGGTCGCCAAGGTTTTCAACAGCCAATAGCGACGGGTAATTGACACTAATAGGTATTGATAAATTGGCTGGCACTGGCTGTTTTAGCAACACATGTAAATTGCTTAAGTTACGGCGATATAGTTGATCGAAACTACTAATACTGCTCGCAGAATTGTAGTCACCTAACCACCAAAACCAATCGGAACCTTCGCATACAGAGAGTTGATTTTCACACAATTTTTTTTCTTCCGCGCTTAACTTTCCAGTTAGCATCACTTTGTCATAGGTTTTTTTGGCTTGGCACAATAAATCCCAGCCAAAGTTTTTGTCTTTATTGCCTATCCAAGTGCTAAACGTCCCATAAACCCAGCTACCTGCGGCAATTTCAGGCAAGTTGCCAGTAAAAACTTTGTAAAGGCTCTTTTCTGGTGTTTTAATTGTTTGTAATATTTCAGATTGCGTTACCATTTCGATGTTAGGATGGTTCGCCAGCGCTTGATACAGCTCGGTTAAAAAATAATAACCATTATAGGGATAATATTCCCAAGCATTTTCGCCATCTAAAATCACACTTACCACGGGGTTTTCTGGCTTTTGATGGCTTGCTTGAATGTGTTCTAACTCTCGGACAAAATCGCGCACGGCATCGGTGCTGTGCATCTTGCTGTACTCAAAACCAATCTTGTCAGAGAGTCTATCGTCTCTAAAAAAGCACAGTATTTCATCTTGCCCATTGCTTATTTTATATGGCTTGTACAAATACTCAGTACGGGAAATTAATGCTTTGGTAGGATTTGATTTATGCAGGCTATTGGTTAACACACCCTCGCCAGAAGCCGCCCATTGCACGCCTTGTTGCGCCATAAGCAATAAGCTTTGTTTAGAAACCGCACCCTCTGCTGGCCACATTCCTACTGGCTTTGTGCCAAATCGCAGCTTGTGCGAGGTTTGTGCTTGTTTGATGTGGGCTATGGCGCGCACCTCGCCGCCATTGTAATGCGTAGCTTGTGGCAGTACAGCATTGGGCATGGCATCTAACGTAGTATTAAAATCTAATAACAAGGGCAAAATGGGATGTTGATGTGGCGTGCTGGATATTTCAATTTGGCCTTTTTGCTGCAAAGCTTTATAGCGTGGAATTAAATTGCTAATTATTTCACCGATTAAATCAAATAAAGCCAAGCGATCATTGACGTCAAAGTGACTGCCTTTTGTAACCAATGATTGCACTAGCTGGTTGTTTCTCTTGATACTTTCGCCCATCCAAGCCAAATGGTACCAAACTAATAAATCGGTTTTATATTGTGCCGAAAAGTATTGCAAATCACTGCCATCAGCTGGCGCGTCAGCCATAGCACTGGCGATCTCATAAAGATTGAGTAAACGCCGATATTGCGGATAAGGCGATAGCATTTTTTCGTGATGGCTTTTGAAACAGCTTTCTATAATCAACTGGCATTGGTCTATAGAAAGCTCCGTTAAACTTGCCCTGCCCAGCAGAGCTAGCAAGGGATCGCGTATATTATTACTTTTAAACTGTGCAGCATAATCTTCTAATTGATCCAACAAAATGGGTACAAAATTAAAGCTGGCACGCGCTTTTTCATTATTTTCTAGGTGAAACGCCATATCAGAATAATCTTTAATGGCGTGCAAGTAAGTCCAAGGCAAGACAAATTCGCCCGAAATCGAATCGCGATAATCAGGCTGGTGCATGTGCCAATAGAGGGAAATTAAAAGCTTTGGAGGGGTCATTTAAACTATTCTTGCTACTATTACAATTAATTATCTAGCGTCTGTTCGTTTATCACCATAAGTGACAGGACGAAACTGACCCAGCATTTCACGCGTGACCAATACCGTGCCTTTTTCGGATACAAAAAACCGTTTTTTATCGGCAACTTCATCAAAACCAATTTCCATGCCTTCTGGCACGTGTACGCCTTTATCAATCACCACGTTTTTAAGCTTTACACGGCGATTAATGACCGCATTAGGCAAAATCACTGCGCCTTCAATATTGCAGTAGCTATGCACGCGTACATTTGAAAACAAAACCGAGCTGGTAATACAAGAGCCGCTGATTAAACAACCACCAGAAACCAATGAGTCCGTAGCTTTGCCCATTCTGTCTTCATCGTTAAACACAAATTTAGCGGGTGGCAATTGCTCTTGGTAAGTCCAAATTGGCCATAAATTATCGTACATATTCAGCTCTGGAATCACGCGAGTAAGCTCCATATTGGCTTGCCAATAGGCATCTACTGTTCCCACATCGCGCCAATAATGCAGATCGTTCCTTGCGCCAACACAGCTATTGGCAAAACGGTGCGCATACACGCGTGCTTTAGAAATTAAATAGGGAATTATATCGCCGCCAAAATCATGTGTAGAGTTCTTATCTTCTGCATCGCGCATCAGTTGCTCGTACAAAAAGTCTGCGTTAAACACATAAATGCCCATGCTTGCAAGCGCTTGCGTGGTATCGCCAGGCATGTGTTTAGGCTTGGCAGGTTTTTCAGCAAACTCAATAATTTTATCTTCAGCATCCACTGCCATCACGCCAAAACCAGTAGCTTCTGCCAACGGCACGTTAATGCAGGCCACTGTCATATCGGCATTATTTCTCACATGACAGGCCAGCATTTGGCCATAATCCATTTTGTAAATATGATCACCTGCTAGAATCACTACGTATTCTGCATTGCTAGAGCGCAATATATCTAGGTTTTGAAAGACAGCATCTGCCGTACCTTTGTACCAGTCCTCGGTATCGCGCTGCTGAGAGGCGGGCAGCAAATCTACATACTCGTTAAATTCGCCACGCAAAAACCCCCAACCGCGCTGAATATGTCGCATCAGGCTGTGAGATTTGTATTGCGTGACCACGCCCACACGACGAATACCAGAGTTAATACAATTAGATAGCGGAAAGTCAATAATGCGGAACTTACCGCCAAATGGCACGGCTGGCTTAGCGCGGTGGTTAGTTAAATCTTTTAAGCGGCTGCCGCGCCCGCCCGCCAAAATAAGCGCGATTGAATTTTTAGTGAGGTTACTAACAAAACGTGGTGAGTGGATATCTTTTTCCATGGTATATCTTCTTTTATCTTCTTGTGCAATTGCTCTTATTATATGCGTAATAAAGCGCTATAATCTAGCCTATAAAAACTATATTTTGTAGTTTTCTTATTAATTATTAAGACTTACATTTTGACAACTCAAACTGAACAACATCAACTCAATTTAATTTTAGGCGCGCAACATCACGACCCCTTTAATTACTTAGGGCTGCATACAAGGCCTAAAAAACAATTTGTTTTTCGTACTTTTTTGCCTAACGCAGACAGTGTCTGGCTTAAAGTGGCTGCGGACTGGGTGCCTTTAGAGAAAACGCATCAAAACGGATTATTTAGCTGGCAAGGCAATGTTAAGCCAGATGCGCCTTGTTTATTAAAAATAACACAAAAATCTGAAATAGTAGAAGTCCACGATGTTTACTCGTTTATGCCTTTTATTACGGATACTGAGCTACATTTGTTTGCGGAAGGCCAATTAAATCACGCCTATAAAACACTTGGCGCGCATGTGTGTGAATTGCAAGGCGTTGCTGGTGTGCGCTTTGCTGTATGGGCGCCCAGCGCAGAGCGCGTGAGTTTGGTGGGTAATTTTAACAAC
>JANLWF010000173.1:0-12176 GCA_031364385.1 Methylotenera sp. | reverse complement strand
CATTCACGCGCTTGCCATTGATGAATGCACGACCGTCTATTTTTAAGGTTTTGGCTCTTTGATGCCAATCAATTTTTATGTCAGTATCCATTTTATAATCCTGCCATCGCGATATACTTAATTTCAAGATATTCGTCGATTCCGTGATGAGAACCTTCGCGGCCTAAGCCAGATTGTTTCACGCCACCGAATGGCGCGACTTCATTCGAAATCATGCCCGTGTTAACACCCACCATGCCGTATTCCAGTGCTTCTGCGACGCGCCAAATACGCCCAATATCGCGGCTGTAAAAATACGAAGCGAGGCCAAACTCGGTACGATTTGCCAGCTCAATCACTTCATCATCGCTTTTGAAGCGGAACAATGGCGCAACTGGGCCGAAAGTTTCTTCACTAAAAATCAAGCTATCAACGCTTACATCGGCCAGTACGGTTGGCTCATAAAAAGTGCCGCCCAGCGCATGACGTTTGCCACCTTGCATGAGTTTTGCGCCTTTTTTTACCGCATCTGCGACATGGCTTTCTATCTTTTCAATCGCTGCCATATCAATCAGCGGCCCTTGTGTGACGCCATCTGCCGTGCCATCGCCCACTTTTAAGACGGCCACTTTTGCGGCTAATTTTTCTGCAAATACATCAAACACGCCGTCTTGCACAAATAGCCTGTTCGCACATACGCAGGTTTGGCCTGCGTTACGGAATTTGCTTATCATCGCCCCTTCAACAGCCGCGTCTAAATCAGCGTCGTCGAACACAATGAAGGGCGCATTGCCGCCGAGTTCGAGAGATAGTTTTTTAATCGTCGGTGCGCATTGCGCCATCAAAATGCGGCCAACTTCGGTAGAGCCTGTGAACGAAAGTTTAGTAACAATCGAGCTTTCGCATATCACCGCGCCAATTTCGCGCGCTTTGCCTGTGATAACTTGCAACACGCCTGCTGGCACGCCCGCTTCTTCTGCCAACACCGCAAGAGCTATTGCCGACAATGGTGTTTGTTCGGCGGGTTTTATAATCATCGAGCAGCCTGCTGCCAATGCAGGCGCGGCTTTACGCGTAATCATGGCTATGGGGAAGTTCCACGGTGTAATCGCTGCTGTCACGCCGATGGGTTGCTTAATCACTAGTAAACGACGGTCACTGGCTGGGCTGGGAATCGTTTCGCCATAGACGCGCTTGGCTTCTTCGGCGAACCATTCTATAAAACTGGCGCCGTAATTCACTTCACCACGAGACTCGGCTAATGGCTTGCCTTGCTCGGCGGTTAAAATTTGTGCTAAATCTTCTGCGTGCAGTTTAATTAAATCGAACCAGCGCTTTAAAATAGCAGCGCGCGCGGCGGCTGTAAGCGTTTTCCAGTGTTTTTGCGCGGCAGCACTGGCAATAATGGCACGCTCGGTTTCGGCTTTACCCATACGCGGTACATTTGCAACCACTTCACCGTTTGCTGGATTGGTCACCGCGATAGTTTCGCCCGAATCCGCGCCTATCCAAGCACCTGACAGCAAGCTTGTATTGTTTTTTAAGAGCGATTTATAATTTAATTGGAGCGACATTATTTTCTGCTTAAATATTTCAACTTCCTGTAAGAGCGAATTTATTCGTGAAAGTTACATTGAAAACTGCGACTAAATTCGCTGCTAGCACTACTTGTTACTCTCGCTGTAAGCCAATGCTATTTCACGCTTACGTTTGCGCTCTGCATGAGATTGGTAAAAACTAGAAGCGATAACCGCTATCGTCACCACTGTAATCGTCATCGTAGCAACCGCGTTAATAGTAGGATTTAAACCTAGACGTGCGCGCGAAAAAATCACCATCGGCAAGGTGTTGTAGCCAGGGCCAGATAAAAATGAAGATAACACTACGTCATCAAACGACAAGGTAAAAGTAAGTAAGAATGCAGACACTAGCGCAGGTGCCAATAACGGTAGGGTAACCAACTGAAACACTTGAAATGGCTTGCAACCTAAATCCATGGCAGCTTCGTCCAATCGTGTGTCCATTTCCTTTAAGCGCGATGTCACGACAACAGTCGCATAAGCAGTACCTAGCAAGGCGTGTCCAAGCAAAATAGTAAACAAGCCTCGCTCAGGAAAGCCAAGCCAATGCTGCAGCGAAACCAGCATAAGCAGTAATGACAAACCCACAATCACGTCTGGCATCACTAACGGCGCGCTGGCCATGGATGACAGCAAGGTGCGGCCGCGAAAGTGTTTATAGCGATTGAGTGCAAAAGCAGTAAATGTGCCAAATAATACAGACATCAACGCAGAAAGAAATGCGATTTTAAGCGACAAGACAACCGCTGAAACCAAGTCAGTATCCTTCATCAGCGCGTGATACCACCTGAAGCTGGCATGGCTCCAAACAGTAACCAACCTAGAATCGTTAAACGAATAGATCACCAAAGTAACGATAGGCAGATAGAGGAAAGCATACACCGCAATCATCCAGCCTCTGGCGAAAACTTTATTCATGGCGTGACTCATGTTTTTATCTCTGTCAATTGAGCTTGAGATTTATTGTATATTGCCATTGGCAACAAAATGAGTAGAATCATCACCACAGCCACAGCCGAAGCTATTGGCCAATCGTTATTGCTAAAAAACTCATCCCACAACACGCGACCTATCATGAGGGTGTCTGGACCACCTAACAATTCAGGGATAACATACTCGCCCAACGCGGGAATAAATACCAGCATAGAGCCAGCGATAATGCCCGCCTTAGAAAGTGGCACCGTAATCAGCCAGAATGCTTTAAATGGGCTAGTCCCGAGATCTGCGGCCGCTTCTAAATAACGCAAATCCAGCTTAGATAAATTGGCAAACAGCGGCAAAATCATAAACGGCAAATACGAATACACCATGCCGATAATTAATGAGAACGAATTGTTCATCATCGCCAGTGGTGCATCAATAATATGTAAGCTCATTAGCACATTATTAATCACACCATTACTCACTAATAAGGTTTTCCAAGCATAAATACGCAGCAAAAATGATGTCCAAAACGGTAGCATAATCAACATTAACAACATAGGCTGCAAATGCTTGGGCGAGCGCGCCATAAAGTAGGCAAATGGGTAGCCAATTGTTAGGCAAATTATCGTGGTAATAAAGGCGTACTGGATTGAGGAAATGTAAGTCTGTATATAAAGCGAATCGCTGGCTAAAAAAAGATAATTTGCAAAATTGAGTTTAATAGTTGGCCAGCCTTGCGTCCAATCAATCATGTTAGAAACCGAAGTTGACTGCATTTCAGACAGACTAATCTTAAGCACAATCATTAAAGGAATAAGCGCCAGCATGATAAACCACAGATAAGGCACGCCAATAACCACGCTACGTCCATGCCTTAAACTGTGCAAATAGTTGATAATTTTATCCATGAGTTAGCTCACTTTCATAGCACATGTTTTTACTGTGTCAGCACAACCATCGCGAGGTCGTTCCAATGCAGATAAGCGTGATCGCCCCAGGTGAGGCCGCAGCTTAAATCGCGCGTATTGTTGATTTCTTGCGCCTTAAGCACCATGCCAGTGGCAAGCTTAAGGTGATAAGTAGTGTGATCGCCAAAGTAAACGATTTCTGTCACTTCGCCCTCGGTCCAATTATATATACCTGCTGGTTTTTCTTTAGACAGCATGATTTTTTCAGGTCGCAAAGCCACGCCCACCGCCATGCCTTTATTACCGCTGATGCCGTGACCCACATAATGCGTACATTCTGGGCAAATCACAGTCACATGGTCAGGCTCGTCTTCGTCCACCACACCCTCAAACATATTTACATTACCAATAAAATCAGCCACTTGGCGACTATTGGGCATTTCGTAAATCTCATCTGGCTCGCCCACTTGCTGAAAGTAGCCTTCATACATCACCGCAATGCGCGATGCCATCGTCATAGCTTCTTCTTGGTCATGCGTCACCAATACACAGGTCACACCGACTTCTTCAATAATATTCACCAATTCTAATTGTGTGGTTTCGCGTAATTTTTTATCTAATGCGCCTAGCGGCTCATCAAGTAATAATAATTGAGGCCGCTTGGCCAAACTGCGCGCCAATGCTACGCGCTGCTGCTGACCACCTGAGAGTTGATGCGGTTTACGCTTGGCATATTTAGCTAATTGCACCAGATTGAGCATTTTATCAACGCGTGCCGCAATTTCATCTTTGGGCATGTCATCACGCTTTAGGCCAAACGCAATATTTTCCCAAACACTTAAATGCGGAAACAAGGCATACGATTGAAACATCATGTTAATTGGGCGTTGGTAGGCTGGGATGTCAGTAATATCTTGCCCAGCCAGGTATATTTTGCCTTTTGTGGGTTTTTCAAAGCCAGCCAACATGCGTAGCAACGTTGATTTGCCGCAGCCTGAGCCGCCCAAAAGCCCAAAAATTTCACCTTTCTTCACGGTCAACGAAACATTATCAACCGCTTTAATGGTGCCATCGTAAATTTTGGTGAGTCCCTCAATGCGTAATAAATCCTCGCGCACCGGGCTATCTTCTAAATTGGCTTTTGTTGCTTTCGCCATGATTACCTCTTGAATATGTTCATTATTTTTTTTATAGCTCACCAGCCACAAAATACAGCGTTCGCGTTAACGTACGCTGTAAGTTTAAAGCATTACAAACCTGTTTTAAAGCGCGTAAATAAGCGAGTTTCGATGCGACGCGTATTATTATCGACCATGTTGGGTGGAATCAAATTAGCCACGTCTGCATCTGATAAGAAGATGGTTTTATTATTTCTAATTTCGGGATCTACCAATGGCGTTGCTGCCTTGTTAGGGTTGGCATAAGTTACCGCATTGGTTAAGCCAGCGTGCACTTCAGGTCGCAAAATATAATTGATAAATTTATGTGCATTATCAACGTGTTTTGCGTCAGCAGGAATCGCCATGGTGTCCATAAACATATAGCCACCTGTTTTTGTGACCAGCGCTTGAATGTTTTGTGGTGATTTATTTTCTTCTGAACGTTTACGTGCTAGGTTGAAATCGCCAGCCCAACCTAGTGCGACACACACATTACCGCTGGCTAAATCTTCAATCTGGCCACCTGAGTTAAAACGTTTAATATCTGGGCGAACTTTTTTAAGCATCTCATAAGCGGCTTCGTAATCTGCCGCGTTATTGCTATAAGGATCTTTTTTAAGATAATGTAGCGCCACTGGGAAAATTTCAGAAGGCGCATCTAAAAATGTAATGCCACATGATTTGAGCTTAGACGTGTATTTAGGATCAAATACTAAATCCCAAGTATTGTCTGGCATCGGCATATCGCCCAACGCTGCTTTTACTTTATCGGCATTAATGCCTACCGTTGTATAGCTCCAGAGCCAATCGACCAAATATTGATTACCAGGATCAAGTTTGGCCATTTGCGCCAAAATACCAGTATCTAGATTTTTCCAGTTGGGTAATTTGGATTTATCTAATTTTTGCAGCAAGCCGCCCTCAATTTGCAGTTTAGCCCAGTTAGATGATGGCACCACAATGTCGTAGCCTGTATTTTTAGCGACTAATTTGGCGTGTAAAATTTCGTTACTGTCAAAAATATCGTAACGTACTTTGATGCCGGTTTCTTTTTCAAAATTGGGAATAGTGTCTTCTGCCAGGTAGTCTGACCAGTTATAAATGTTCAGTACTTTCTCTTCATCCCCTGCTGCTGCAGGAGCAGGTGTAGCTTCTGGAGCGGCCGCTTCGACTGCTGGTGCAGCGGCTTCTGCTGCAGGAGCGGCTGCTTCGGCTGCTGGCGCTGCTTCTTCTGTCTTTTGACCACAAGAGGCCAGCGTTAGTCCTAGAAAGGCAGTAACAAACATAGTTGCCCACGCGCGTTTACTGAGTAGCGATTTCATAAAGTTCTCCTAAATATTAACAGTTAAAAAGCACATCAAAACATTAACGAATGCTGCGATAAACTTACACGAAACCACCCTTTTATGCAGAATTTAATTAATTCTATCATGTTCAAAATTCTTGTCATGCAACATTCACCTTAAGCGCTATATTTTCCATCAAACCACGTGCTTCAAGGTCTTTCAATGTGGCATCTAAGCATTTAACAATCAACGCCATCATTTCATCAATTTGCGTTTTTGTGATGATTAATGGCGGCGCAATAATCATGCGGTCTCCTACTGCGCGCATAATTAATCCATTTGAAAAACAGTGGTTTCTGCACAACATACCCACCTCTACAGACTCATCGAAGGTAATATGCGCTTTTTTGTCTTTCATCAATTTAAAGCCTGCCATTAAGCCACAGCTTTCAGCACCACCTACTAGCGGATGATTTGAAAGCTCAGCAAATTTTTGTGCCAAATACGGCCCTGTTTCGTCACGTACACGGTCAACCAAGCCTTCATGCTCTAAAATATCAATATTGGCCAGCGCGACAGCACAGGCAACAGGGTGCCCAGAATAGGTGTAGCCATGATTAAAATCGCTGCCTTTTTCTATCAATACTTCAGCAACGCGTTTGCTAATCACCACGCCACCTAGCGGAATATAACCAGAAGTCACTCCCTTGGCAAAGGTCATCAAATCTGGTTTAGCACCCAACAATTGCGAGCCAAACCACCTGCCCACGCGCCCAAAGCCACATATCACTTCATCGCAAATCAGCAAAATATTGTATTTGTCGCAAATACGTTGAATTTCTGGCCAGTATGTTTTGGGTGGAATAATCACACCGCCCGCACCCTGTACTGGCTCACCAATAAAGGCGGCGACTTTGTCTACACCTACTTCTAGGATTTTTTTCTCCAGCCAGCCTGCGGCCTCGATACCAAAAGCGTCTTTATCTTGATTAGGTGCTAAGTCGTAATGATACGGTTGCTCGATATGGACAATGTCTGGAATAGGCAAGCCGCCTTGCGCATGCATATAGCTCATGCCGCCAAGCGACGCGCCTGCCATGGTAGAGCCGTGGTAGGCGTTGTTGCGCGAAATAATCACTTTACGTTCTGGCTGACCCAATGTAGCCCAATAATGGCGCACCATGCGGATATTGGTGTCATTTGACTCCGAACCTGAGCTGCTAAAAAATACATGTGAATAGTAATCACCCGCCAGTTTTACAATGCGCTCAGCAAGCTTTACTGCAGGCACATTGGTGGTTTGAAAAAAGCTGTTGTAATAAGGCAGTTCGGTCATTTGTTTGGTCGCCGCATCTACCAGCTCTTTGCGACCATAGCCCACATTTACACACCACAAACCCGACATCGCATCAAAAATTTTCTGACCTTCAGAATCCCAAATATAAACGCCATCGCCTTTGGTAATAATGCGCGCACCCTTGTCCGCCAAACCTTTGTGGTCGGTGAATGGGTGCATATAATGTGCAGAATCAATAGTTTGAATTTCTTTGGTAATCGTCATGTTAATCTCGGTTCGTTTTCTCAAATAGCTAAACGTGCATTAAAAGTGTTTTCACACATGCATTAAAAGATGCTCTCGCTCCCAAGGACTAATCACACGCATAAACTCATCATGCTCAGTTTCTTTCACAGCCAAATAGACATCGACGAAGTTTTTGCCTAACACTTCTTTTAAAGCATCGGCGATTTCTAGCTCTTTCAAAGCCTCAGATAAGCCGCGTGGTAGTTGGTAATCGTGCGCGTAGGCACTGCCCGTGGTCACCTCGGTGGGTGTTAGTTTTTCTTTAATGCCCAAATAGCCACAAGCCAGCGTGGCCGCCATCGCTAAGTACGGATTGGCATCTGCGCCTGCCACGCGGTTTTCAATGCGACGATCGGCTGCGCCAGAAATGGGCACGCGAATGCCCACAGTACGGTTATCGTAGCCCCATTCAATGTTAATGGGCGCGGCACCATCGCGCACAATACGACGATAGGAGTTTACATAAGGCGCAAGTAAGGCCATGGCGGCTGGCAGGTATTTTTGCAAGCCTGCAATATAGTTAAAAAATAGCGGCGAAGCCTCGCCATTTGGCAGGCTGAATATGTTTTTGCCCGTTTGCGTATCAATCACACTTTGGTGAATGTGCATGGCAGAACCTGGCTCATGCTGCATGGGTTTTGCCATAAAAGTGGCGTACATATCGTGGCGCATCGCGGCTTCGCGCAGTACGCGTTTAAAGAAAAACGCTTTATCGGCCAAAATCATCGGCTCACCGTGCAAAAAGTTGATTTCCATTTGGCCTGCGCCAAATTCGTGAATCAGTGTATCTAGCTCTAAACCCATCACTTCGCAGTAATCGTAAATATCTTCAAACAATGGATCAAACTCATTCACTGCATCGATACTATATAACTGGCGACTGGTCTCTCTGCGGCCACTGCGACCAATAGGCGGAGTCAGCGGCAAATCAGGGTCGGTATTTCGCGCGATTAAATAAAACTCTAATTCTGGTGCGACAATCGGTGTCCAGCCCAAGTCTTTATAAAAATTGGATACGCGGCGCAGCACATTGCGCGGCGCAAAATCAATTGGGCTGCCATCGTGATTCACGCAATCCATAATTACTTGTGCGGTTGGATCAGTCGCCCATGGTACCAATCTTAGCGTTGTGGGGTCTGGCAGCAACACCATGTCTTTATCGGTAAAACCCATCACATTATCGTAGCCTGCGTGTCCTTCTGGCGATTCGCCAGTCACCGTTACACCCAAAACAGCTTCGGGCAAGCGCATGGCACGGTCGGTGCTAAACTTTTCGCGCGGTAAAATTTTGCCGCGCGCTACACCCGTTAAATCGGGCACTAGGCACTCAATTTCGGTGATATTGTTTTCGGTCAGCCAACGGTCCATATCGGCAAGTTGAAAATCTTTTAGTTCTATATTTTTATGTTCAGCCATTTTTTGCTCCAGCAATTTTTTCGTTTAATTTGGTTTTTACATTGGGTATTTTATGGCTAGTCTGGTGGTTTATTGGCTTGCATTCTGGTTCGGCAAGCATCGCCGAATGCTTTAAAAATCGCCAAATAGGATGGGTTTTCCATCACTTTCCACTCTGGATGCCATTGCACGCCCAGCGCGAAAGATTTAGCATCGCTCACAGACAGCGCTTCAATCAAGCCATCTGGTGCATGTGCTTCTGCGCTCAAACCTGTCCCCAGCCTATCGATGCCTTGCCCATGCAGTGAGTTCACCATGGTTTGTTGTATACCTAAAATTTTAGCCAACTGACCGTTGGCGACTAAGTTCACGGTATGCACGGGCGCGTATTGGGCGTCCACGTCCAAGTCTTTTGCTTCGCGATGATCGTTATAACCTACATGCTCTTGCACCGCCTGATGCAAACTACCTCCATACGCCACATTCAGCTCTTGAAACCCTCTGCAAATAGCCAATAATGGGACGCCTGCTGCAATAGCCGCTTTAATTAGCTTGAGTGTAAGCGCATCACGCGCGGGGTCTAGCGGCAAAGCTGGGTTATATACGGCTTGACCAAAATGCGAAGGATGCACATTAGAAGGCGAGCCAGTGAGCATAATGCCATCGGCGGTTGCCAATAACTCATCTATAGCTAAGTGATCGCTAATAGCTGGCACTAATAAAGGCAATGCTTCAGCGCCTTGTGCAACTGCTAAAATATATTTTTGCCCAACCGCATGAAATGGATGTTCGCCAATCTGTTTAACATCGGCAGGGATAAGCACTAAAGGTTTTCGCTTGTGTGTTTTCATGTATTTTGCATATTGCATTGCAATATCTCTCAGTATACTATCCCTTTAATTGGTAATGCTACAAGAGCCATTTAAGTTATTTATATAGAACCACTTTTAGTAAGTCTGTGTACTCATGAGGCTTTGCGATAAAACAATGTAATGAAACAACTAGTGCTTTCCGAGTGGCTATTAACGCAGCTTAGCCAGCAAAAATTCCCCGCGCGCATGCACAACCATAGGCGCGTGTACGAGGCAATTCGCCGCGCCATTACTGAGCATGTGCTGCCATCTGGCGCGCGTTTGCCTTCAACACGAGAATTAGCCGCAGATTTAAATATGTCGCGCAACACCATTTTGGCAGCCTTTGACCAGCTGTTGGATGAAGGGTATGTGGCTGCCAAAACTGGTAGCGGTACTTTTGTTTGTTACAAGCAAACCGACGCTTTATTTAAACTAAATGATACTTCGCTCAAACAGACCGATGCGTTATTTAAGCAACCAGAAAATCTCTCTAAAAATATTGGCGCAATCAACCCGTTGAAAAGCGAAGCTCATATTGAGCTTTCTCAGCGAGGATTATTAGCATCTAGCTCGCTCAATAATCATGAAGTACAGCCGTTTACCCCAGGTGAAGACGATTACTCACGCTTTCCTATTACGCTGTGGCGACGCTTGCTTAATCGCCAATGGCGCGCGCTTAACCCCCAACTGCTTGATTCTAGCCATGATGGCGGCTATTTACCGCTGCGCCAAGCTATAGCCGAGTATTTGCGGGTTTCACGTGCGGTCAATCTGACAGTGGATCAAGTGCTCATTACCTCTGGTACACAGCAATCCATTGACTTGTGCACGCGTTTGCTCACCGACCATAATGATTGGGCATGGGTAGAAAATCCGTGTTATTGGGCGGCGCGACGCGTACTAGAAGTCAACGGTTTGCAGCTGCACCCGATTGCGGTGGATAACGAAGGCATGGCACCCAGCACTGAGGATTTCCGCGTAAAACCGCGCCTGATTTACACCACACCCTCGCACCAATACCCAAAAGGCATGGTCATGAGCTATGGCCGCCGACGCTTGTTGTTGGATTACGCACAGAGCAGTAGCGCGTGGATTATTGAAGATGATTACGACAGCGAATTTCGCTTTGAAGGTCGCCCCATTTCCTCGCTACAAGGCATGGACCAAGACGGTCGCGTATTGTATTTGGGCACATTTTCAAAAGTCATGTATCCAGGTATCAGGTTGGGTTATATGGTCATTCCACCACAATTAGTGGTTGCGTTTAAAAATGGTTTATACGAGCTGCAACGTCCAGGGCAAGTAATGATACAAGCCGCGCTGGCAGATTTTATCGAAGAAGGCCATTTCGCCAGCCATATTCGCCGCTTAAAGCAAACCTATGCCGAGCGCCGTCGTTTGCTGCAAGCCGCATTAGCGCCAGTCTCCAAAGTAGGCGCAAGGCTTTCAATGGTCGATTCTGGCTTACATTTGGTAGTGGAATTTGATGCCAATATTAACGATGTACAGGTGGCAGAGCTGGCCGCCCAACAAGGTCTGCGTGTATATGCCCTCTCTAATTACTGCATAGGCGAACAACGCGAAAAAGGCTTGATTATTGGTTATGCCTATGCCGCAACCGAAAGCATTACACAATACGGCAATGTGCTGGCTATGGTGATTCAGTCGGCGCTTACAAACTATAAGTGAAGAATATTTCAATGTCTGAATCTATCATTCGAACAGCCAATATCAGCGACCTTGAACAACTTGCTGCGCTGTTTGATGCATATCGTCAGTTTTACGGGCAAGCGTCTGATTTGGCATTAGCCAAAGCTTTTATTGCAGATCGCTTGCACCGCAAAGATGCTGTGATTTTGTGGCTGAAAATTCAGATAAAAATTTGATAGGATTTTGCCAAGTTTATCCCAGTTTTTGCTCAGTCATCGCTGCAAAAATTGGCGTACTTTATGATTTGTATGTGGATTCTAGTAAACGTAAAACAGGCGCTGGACGTGCATTAATGCTCGTGGCACACGAATACGCGGCAAATAATGGCTTGGCACGATTAGATTTAACCACAGCTAAAACTAACCTTGCAGCGCAGGCGCTGTATGAATCACTGGGTTGGGTGCGCGATGAAGTGTTTTATGCTTACAGCAAACAGATTTAACTTAGTCTATCTCTAAGTTGAAACCATGCCATACCCAAAACTAATGCTGGTGTGCGTAGTAATTTTCCCCCTGGAAAATCATGATGTTTAATTTTAGTCAATACGTCTAAACGCTCGGCTTGACCCGAAATCGCTTCTGCGACCAGCTTGCCTGCCAAGCCAGTCAACGCGACGCCATGTCCTGAAAAGCCTTGTAGATAATAAACATTGGATGCCAGCCTCCCAAAATCTGGCGCGCGATTCATGGTGATATCCACATAGCCGCCCCAAGTATATTCAACCTTGGTGTTTTTAAGCTGCGGAAAAGTTTCAGCCATGCGCGCTTGCATTTTGGCGCTAAGGTTGCGTGGTGTCAT
>JANLWF010000054.1:0-1877 GCA_031364385.1 Methylotenera sp. | reverse complement strand
GTGATTGGCCGCGATGATGAGATTCGCCGTGTGATTCAGATTCTCGGCCGCCGCACCAAAAATAACCCCGTATTAATCGGCGAACCTGGCGTGGGTAAAACCGCGATTGTAGAAGGCCTGGCGCAGCGTATTGTGAATAATGAAGTGCCAGATTCGCTTAAAGGTAAAAAGGTATTAAGCCTAGACATGGCGGCTTTGCTGGCTGGCGCGAAATATCGTGGCGATTTTGAAGAGCGGCTCAAAGCGGTGCTAAAAGAATTGTCGCAAGACGAAGGTCAAACTATCGTGTTTATTGATGAAATTCACACCATGGTGGGTGCTGGCAAGGCCGAAGGCGCAATGGATGCAGGCAATATGCTGAAACCTGCGTTAGCGCGTGGTGAACTGCATTGCGTGGGCGCGACGACTTTAGATGAATATCGCAAATATGTAGAAAAAGACGCGGCTTTAGAGCGGCGTTTTCAAAAAGTAATGGTGGATGAGCCAAGCGTGGAAGCCACCATTGCCATTTTGCGCGGCTTGCAAGAGAAATACGAACTGCACCACGGTGTAGAAATTACCGACCCCGCCATCGTGGCGGCTGCCGAGCTAAGTCACAGATATATTACCGACCGATTTTTGCCCGATAAGGCCATCGATTTGATTGATGAAGCAGCATCACGCATCAAAATGGAGATTGACTCTAAACCTGAAGTATTGGATAAGTTGGAGCGGCGCACTATTCAGCTAAAAATTGAGCGCGAAGCAGTAAAGCGCGAAAAAGACGAAGGCTCGCGTAAGCGCTTTGGTTTAATTGAGGAAGAAATTAGCAAATTAGATAAAGAATACGCCGATTTAGAAGAGATCTGGAAAGCCGAAAAAGCGCAAGTGCAAGGCAGTGCGCACATAAAAGAGGCGATTGAAAAAGTAAAATTTGAGATGGAAGAAGCAACGCGTAAGGGCGAATGGCAGAAAGTCTCAGAGTTGCAATATGGCAAACTTCCAGCGTTGGAGACTCAATTAAAACAAGCTTCTAGTGCGGAAGTGGATGCGGAAAAAAGTAAGCACAGAATGCTGCGCACCGAAGTGGGCGCGGATGAAATTGCCGAAGTGGTCAGCCGCGCCACGGGCATCCCCGTAAGCAAAATGATGACAGGCGAGCGTGAAAAATTGCTCACCATGGAAGGAAAATTGCATGAGCGTGTTGTTGGCCAAGACGAAGCGGTACGCTTAGTTTCAGACGCGATTCGACGTTCACGCTCAGGTTTGGGTGATCCAGATCGTCCTTATGGCAGTTTTCTATTTCTTGGCCCGACAGGTGTGGGTAAAACCGAGTTGTGCAAAGCTTTGGCAAACTTCTTGTTTGATTCCGAAGAGCATTTAATCCGCATCGATATGAGTGAGTTTATGGAGAAACATAGCGTGGCACGCATGATTGGCGCGCCTCCTGGCTATGTAGGCTATGAAGAAGGCGGTACGCTGACAGAGGCGGTACGGCGTAAACCTTACTCAGTTATTTTGCTGGATGAAATTGAAAAAGCGCACCCCGATGTTTTTAATGTATTGTTGCAGGTGCTGGATGATGGTCGCTTAACTGACGGCCAAGGCCGCACCGTGAATTTTAAAAATACGGTGATTATTATGACTTCGAACTTAGGCTCGCAAATGATACAAAGCATGGCGGATCAAGATTATCAAGTGGTGAAGCTCGCCGTGATGGGCGAGGTGAAGCAGCACTTTAGGCCAGAGTTCGTCAACCGTATCGACGAGGTGGTCGTTTTCCACAGTTTAGACGAAGCGAATGTGAAATCGATCGCGAGCATTCAGCTGCAATTGCTAACCAAGCGTTTACAAGCGATGGAAATTCAGGTAGCGATTTCGGATGCAGCTTTGGCAGA
>JANLWF010000157.1:0-13112 GCA_031364385.1 Methylotenera sp. | reverse complement strand
CAATATCCTGAAATTGCGCCGCCAACAGTGACGATTACCGCGATTTACCCAGGCGCGAGTGCAGATACGCTCTCAAAAACCGTGGCCGCGCCCATCGAGGAGCAGTTAAGCGGCGTGGAACATTTACTGTATTTCAACTCGGTGGCAGATTCTAGCGGTACGCTGACGATTACTGCCACCTTCGAAGTCGGCACCAATATTGACCAAGCGACTTTTAACGTGAGTAATCGAGTGAATATTGCCACACCGCGCTTGCCAGAAGAAGTGCGCCGCAATGGGCTAATCGTACAGAAAATATCCAGCGACTTTTTGTTGGTGTCGTTTCTTACGTCGAAAGACAAAGCGCACGACCGATTATTTTTAAGTAACTACGCCACGCTGAATATTTTGGATGAAATCAAGCGCATTCAAGGCGTGGGCAGCGCGCAGATTTTTGGCGGGCAAGATTACGCCATGCGAGTGTGGCTGCGGCCAGATAGAATGGCGCAGCTGGGCGTGACGACAACAGATATTGCACAAGCGATTCAAACGCAAAATGCGCAATATGCGGCGGGTAAAATTGGCCAAGATCCTGCGCCGAACGACCAGAAAATTGTTTACACGGTGACCGCCAAAGGCCGTTTGCTGGAGCCCGAACAATTTGGCAATATTATTATTAGAGCCGATGGGCCAAACGGTATTTTGTACCTAAAAGATGTGGCACGCATTGAGCTTGGCGCGCAAAGTTACAATGTGCGTTCTGCGCTCAATGGTAACCCTGGCGTGGCTATGGGCGTATTTTTGCAATCGGGCGCTAATGCGCTGGATACTGCAAAAAACATCAAATTGAAAATGGAAGAGTTGAAACAGCGCTTTCCAGCGGGCATGGAATATAGTATTCCCTATGACACCAGCGAATTCGTGAAAGCGACGATAGAGGAGGTATTTATAACCTTAGGCGAAGCCTTGATTTTGGTGGTGCTGGTGGTGTTTTTGTTCTTGCAAAGCTGGCGCGCCACGCTTATACCGATTATCGCTGTGCCTATTTCACTCATTGGTACCTTCGCAGGCTTGTATCTGCTGGGTTTCACCATTAATTTACTGACGTTATTTGCCATGATATTGGCGATTGGTATTGTGGTGGATGACGCCATTGTGGTGCTGGAAAATGTTGAACGGCTGATGCGTGACGAAAAACTTAAGCCCTTGGATGCAGCGATTAAATCCATGCAGCAAGTTTCTAGCGCGGTGATTGCGATTGTGATGGTGCTGTGCGCGGTGTTTATTCCTGTCGCGTTTATGGGCGGCATTGCTGGCGCACTGTACCGCCAATTTGCCGTAACGGTGGCAATCGCAGTGGTGATTTCTGGCGTGGTGGCGCTGACGCTCACGCCCGCCTTGTGTGCGATTTTGCTAAAAAACACGCATAAAGAAAATGCTTTTTTTAAAACGTTTAATCAAGGTTTTCATAAGGTAACCAATTTTTATACGCGCATTGTCAATTTAACTTTACACCATAAAATTATTGGCGCGGTGGTGTTTACGCTCATTATTGCTTTATGTTCGGTATTGCTAAATCGTGTGCCAGGTAGCCTAGTACCGCAAGAAGACCAAGGCTACGTGATTACACTAGTTATTATGCCCGATGGCGCAACGCTGAACCGCACCGAAAAGACCACTGAGGCAATACGTCAAGCCATTGCGCCTGATTCTGCAGTCGAATTTGAATTTGCGATTGCGGGTTTGGATTTTATTGGCGGAGGCAATAAAACCAGTGCAGGGACAATGTTTGTACGCCTAAAAGATTGGAAGGAACGCACCACTACGGCGGACGATATTTCAGGCAAATTAGGCGGCATCGGCATGGCTCAACCCGATGGATTTGCGTTTGCAATCAACCCTCCGCCCATTCGTGGCTTAGGCAGCTCGGCAGGCTTTGAAATGTACGTGCAAAGCCGCATGAATAGTGATCCACAGAAGCTTGCAGCGGTATTGAATAGTTTTGTGGACGCCATGCGCGCTAACCCAAAACTAACGGGCATTAACACCTTTTTTAGGCCAACCGTGCCGCAATTGTATATTGAGGTGGATGAAGCCAAAGCCTTGTCACTTGGCGTACCAATTGCCGAAATTTACGCCACACTGCAAAGCACAATGGGGCAGCTTTACGTAAACGATTTTAATAAATCTGGTCGTACTTATCGCGTGCAATTACAGGCGGAGCCACAATTTCGCAGCAAGCCAGAAGATATTGGCAAAGTATATGTGCGAAGCAAGCCTACTAATTTAAACCCAAATGGCGCGATGATCCCGCTGTCGTCCATCAGCAAAGTGAGTCGTGTGATTGGCGCGGAACAATTGGAGCGTTATAACGGCCTGCTATCGGCAAAAGTTTTGGGCAGCGGTGCGCCGGGTGTGAGCTCGGGCGATGCGATTAAGTTGGTGGAAAAACTCGCTAAAGAAAACCTGCCAGACGGCTACCAAATCGCTTGGACCGGTCAAGCCTATCAAGAGAAACGCACTGGTTCGGCCGCTATATTTGCCTTTAGCTTCGCCATTATTATGGTTTTTTTAATTTTGGCGGCGCAGTTCGAGACTTGGGCATTACCGCTGGCGGTGATTATGGCAGTACCATTTGCGCTGGCAGGCGCGTTGCTGGCGGTGTTGGTGCGTGGTATGCCAAACGATATCTACTTTCAAATTGGGCTGATAACCTTAATTGGTTTGGCGGCGAAAAACGCCATTTTAATTGTCGAATTTGCCAGCCAAAAAATGGAAGAAGGTATGCCCGTGATGCAAGCAGCGGTTGAGGCGGCGCGCTTAAGATTTAGGCCGATTGTGATGACCTCGATGGCGTTTGTGCTCGGCATTACGCCGCTGCTAGTGGCCACTGGCGCAGGCTCTGCTGCGCGGCGTAGCATGGGTACGGGTGTGTTTGGCGGCATGATTTTAGCTACTTTTGTGGCGACGATTTTTATTCCCTTATTTTTTACTTGGCTTTCTGGCAAACACGTAAGAACGCACGGCCATGAGCAAGATAAAGCAATGTCTGGAGATCAAGCATGATGCGGCTTGTAGCGACGCTCTTGATGTTTGTTTTGGCTAGTTGCAAAATGCTTGGCCCTGATTACAAGCGCGCGGAACCGAACCTGCCAGCTACTTATGGCGAGGCAGACGCTTCTGCAAACGCGGCAAATGAAGTGCTAAAACAATGGCCCAAAAATTGGTGGGCACATTATCAAGATGAAAAGCTAAACGAACTGGTCACTTTGAGTTTGAAAAACAACACGAATATCGCGCTGGCGGTAGCGCGTATAGAAGAAGCTGATGCCAGCATGCGTGAGGTCGGTGCGTCGTTGTTTCCACAGGTGGATTTATCGGCGGATGCTACCCGTAGCAAAGTGACTGAATTAGGCGCTTTTCCAGTGTTTGGCGACAAAATTCGTAATAATTATTCGTTTGGCTTAAGCACCTCATTTGAGATCGATTTTTGGGGCAAAATCAGACGTGCAAAAGAATCTGCCGTTGCCAATGCACTCGCTTCGCGGAACGCAAAAGAAACGGTGGAGCTTTCCTTAATTGGGCTTGTCGCCAGCAACTACTTGCAATTACGCGGCTTGGACGCACAGATTGTAGTAACAAAAGAAAACCAAATTAGCCGAGTAGAAGCGCTTAAATTAAATCAACGCCGTCTTGCGGGTGGCGTGGCGAGCGCGCTAGAAGTCAGTCAGGCCGAAGTGCTTGTGAGCAATTTAGCTGCACAGTTGATTGAGTTAAATCGCTTGCGTGCGCTTAGTTTGCATCAACTTGCGGTGCTCACAGGCGTGCTAGATTTGAAACTGGAAGCAGCAGATTTACGCAGCTTGCCAGTGCCACCAACGCCGCCAGCAGGCTTGCCTTCCGCACTGTTAGAAAATCGCCCAGATATAAGACAAGCCGAGCAAGCTTTAATCGCAGAAAACGCTAAAATTGGTGTTGCCAAAGCGGCTTTGTACCCAAGCATTAGCCTTACTGGTAGCTTGGGTGGCGAAAGTTTAGAGCTGGGTGATATTTTAAAAGCGGGTGCGCGTATTTGGACGTTGGGCCTAGGATTAGATTTGCCGGTTTTTGATTCTGGCCGCCGTGAAGCGCGCGTTGAACAAGCCAGCGCCCGCCAAAAACAAGCCTTGGCGCAATATCAAACCGCGATACAAGACGCGTTTAGAGAAGTGAATGACGCATTAATAACACGACGTTTAAACGCTGAGCGCGAGCAAGCGCTACTGCAAAGTGAGGCTTCTGCCAAAAAAGCGCTTACTGTAGCTGAGAACCGCTATAAATCAGGCTATTCGGCCTATCTAGAGGTGTTGGACGCGCAACGTGTACATAACGAAGCCTCGCTCAATGTGGTGCAAGCCAAGCAGGCTACTTTTTTAGCCACAGTGGAATTGTTTAAAGTATTAGGTGGTGATTGGAAAAGTGAAAGCTCAGCAATTCAGCCGCTGCAAGCTAATTAAACTTAAAACTAGTTAAAAAGGAAAAGCAACCTTTACCCAATCATCACGCGATTCGATGGCTTGCCCTAACAAAACGTGTTTGGGCGTGCCTGCAATAGTGATTGCATAATTGGCGTTTGCACGAAAATTAATTTTGGGTAAAATCAAAGTCGAACTGTCAGAATGACCAGCCTCAATTGGCAGATAAATACCTGAAAATAAACCCATATCTATACCAGCGCCTAGGTTTTTTTTGCTTGTTTCTTGAAACATATCTATTTCAGTTTTTATATTTGTATAAGTTTCATTCGCCTCTATTTGCCTCAATTGCACCCAAGTAGGATAGTAAGAAATCACTTCTACGCCCACTCTTAATTGGTCGCCTTGCGTAGGTTTTGCAGAGCGAATCATACCAATAATGATTTTTCCAGGATCTTCATTAAATACCAGCCCAATCAGTTTGTCTGGGCGCACTAAAATATTGCCGAATTTATTAACACGTGCCCCTAAACCATGTGTACTTTCGTCAGTAATGATCCAAGTGTCGAGCGAGCCACTACCAGTGGATAAGCTGCTGCTTTGCCTAAGCACAGTATGCGCCCTTAATCTATCATCTAAAGATCTACCATCTCGTGACAAACTTAAGCCACAGCTAATTTGATTAGTTTGATGCACTTGCTTACAAATATCAGCAATACCCGCATTAACCCGAGCATTTTTTGAGCTGGATTGCCTAGCGAATTTGCGACGTTGCCGCACATAGCCAGATTTTTGCCATTCATCGAGCAGGGCTTTGAGCGTTTCATTTAGTTTTCTGGGATTATCAATTTTTGAAAATTCTAAACTTTGTGGAATTTCCCCACGGTCTGATACTGTGAACGCTATCGCCATCTGCTTTTCTAGCTCGTCTAGCTCCCAATAGCGACAACGTTCATTTGGCTCAAAATTGCGCATACGTTTTGCAGCAGCATCTTTTTCTAAATCGATACAGAACACGTATTGCTCAGGTGTGAGTTTAGAGCTAATGTAAGCACGTGTGAGCAAAGTGTTTAGAATGCGGGCTGCAATTTCAATTTGGTATTTTTGTAGGCTTGCTTGGGCTAATTGACCCAACATCCACACTTGCACAAAATGGGCTGCTAGCGTAGTCATGGGGGCTGACTTAAATACCTCTATCGAGTTATTGATTAACATTTGTTGCGATGCGATGCGATACAACACAAAGATTTGTAACCACACACTTGCTGGTGGGTTTGATTGGCTAAATAAACGCCATTTAATCATATTAAAAGTGGCTTGCAGCACGC
The DNA here is from genome assembly GCA_031364385.1 of Methylotenera sp. Lineage (GTDB taxonomy): Bacteria > Pseudomonadota > Gammaproteobacteria > Burkholderiales > Methylophilaceae > Methylotenera_A. The sequence goes on along the minus strand of JANLWF010000157.1, from coordinate 7,351 downwards.
GCGCAATAATTAGGCTAGGTATCTTGCCTTCAAGTTTAAAGTGGCTTTCTGAATTAATCTTGTTAGCGCCAAAGAGTTTCTCAATGATTTTTAGATGACAAATATAAGATTGGCGGCAATAGTTGTAGCAAGCCTCGCAGATGTTATTAGCAAGCTCAGTTTTCAAATTATCTACACTGGAAAACTGTGTAGAAAGTTTTTCTAACCGTGCTTGATTCAGCACCTCAATTTCCAAAAGCAATTCAAGTTGTTGCTGTAGGTTTAAAATCTCTTCGCCATCGGCACGGTTTAGCGTTTGGGTTAATTGGTGGGCAGAAAATTGCAATGCAGCAATATCATCCAACTCTTCGAGCTGACTCAGCCAAGCAGTAAGCTTGTTTGATTTAATCGCGTCTTTAACACCAAATATGCTTTGAATAATGTTTTTCATCAGGAGAGTTATTAAATTTTATTTCCAATTAGAAATGTAGATACTTATTACAGCAAACCTTGTTAATCAAAATATAGCTATAAATCATTGCTTAATCAATACATACTTAATTTTATCAACACAGGCAACTGTCAAAATCGTTTATCTAATTGCATTTCAGACTAGTTGTGCGCATGTTAAAATCTAATTTTAAATATTAAAGTCACTCATTCATGACCGTTCGTACTCGTTTTGCCCCCAGCCCGACGGGCTTTTTACACATTGGTGGCGCGCGCACAGCGCTGTTTTCTTGGGCTTACGCCAAAAAGCATAATGGTAAATTTATTTTGCGCATTGAAGATACCGATGTTGAACGCAGTACGCCAGCGGCCGTACAAGCCATATTAGACGGCATGGCGTGGTTGGGCTTGGATTATGATGAAGGTCCATTTTACCAGATGCAACGTATTGAAGCCTACAAAAAAGTGCTGAAAACCATGCTGAGTGCGGGTACTGCATATCATTGTTATAGCAGTAAAGAAGAGCTAGAAGCCTTGCGTGAAGCGCAGATGCAGCAAGGTTTAAAACCACGTTACGAAGGCAAATGGCGGCCAGAAGCGGGCAAAACGCTACCGACAATTCCACAAGATATTCCACCCGTAATCCGCTTTAAAAACCCGCAAACGGGGGTAGTGGCTTGGGATGACTTAGTAAAGGGCCGCATTGAAATTGCCAACGCCGAGCTGGATGATTTGATAATCGCCCGCGCTGACGGTACGCCCACTTACAATTTTTGCGTGGTGGTGGATGACTTCGAAATGGGCATCACGCAAGTGATTCGCGGTGACGACCATGTGAATAATACGCCGCGTCAAATTAATATGTTGGTGGCGCTTGGGGCTACGATTCCGCAATACGCGCATTTATCCATGATTTTAGGTGGCGATGGTCAAAAATTATCCAAGCGCCACGGCGCTGTCAGCGTGATGCAGTATAGCGATGACGGTTATTTGCCAGAAGCGGTGCTCAATTATTTAGCACGCTTGGGTTGGAGCCACGGCGATGCGGAAATTTTTAATATGCAGCAATTTTGCGAATGGTTCGATTTAGATCACATTACGCCATCTGCCGCGCAGTTTAATACCGAAAAACTCAATTGGCTAAACGCGCATTATATTAAAGAAGCCAATATTGACGTGCTTGCTGCAGATATTACCGCTCGATTGGCTAAAATGAGTGTCGAGGTAAAATTACAGCCAAATTTGCAAGATGTGCTTGGTTTGTACCGTGAACGTGCCAATAATTTGAATCAACTGGCAAGCGATATTGCTTATTTTTATGCGTTACCGCAGGCAAACACGGTGGATATTGAAAAGCACATTACAGAGGTTATAAAGCCTGCAATTGCCGCGCTTTTTGAGAAATTGGCAACCATTGATTGGACAGCAGAGGCTATACACGACGCAATCAACGAAATTGTTACAAAGCTGCAACTTAAGTTTCCTAGAATCGCCATGCCCTTGCGCGTGATGATTACGGGCGCAGCACAATCTCCAAGCATAGATCAGGTAATGGCTTTGCTGGGGCAAAAAGAGACGCTAAAAAGAATACAAAATTACATTTAATAAACTTTTTTAAGTTTAGCTATTGAAATAAGAACAAAAAGGCGCAATCATAGTCGTACGCTAGGTACAAGTTAATTACTTAGATACAAAAGAGTTTCTTGCAAAAAGAAGCAACTCCAATTTTATAAAACTACAAGGAGCAAAAAATGAATAACAAAGGACAAATGTTACAAGACCCATTTCTAAACGCCCTCAGAAAAGAACACGTTCAAGTGTCTATCTATTTGGTCAACGGCATCAAGTTGCAGGGTCAAGTCGATTCGTTTGATCAATATGTGATATTACTGAAAAATACGGTCACACAAATGGTCTACAAACACGCTATTTCTACTATTGTGCCAGCGCGCATGGTGACTATGGCGCTGCCAGACCAACAAGAGGAAGAATAAAGCTTGTCAGTTAGACCCTCTGGTTACGGCGAAAACACACTAGCAAATCCATCTGTCTTAGCTGCTGCATCTAACGGTGCGGTGGTTTTAGTGAGTTTAGACTTCGGTGAGCCAGATTATGTAGAAAGCTTGCAAGAATTACGTCAGCTGGTGACCTCTGCGGGTATGCAAGTGCGCGCGACGGTTGAAGGCAAGCGCAGCACGCCAGATGCAAAACTGTTCATTGGCAGCGGCAAAGCCGATGAGTTGAAGCTGATGCTAGAAGCCAGCGAAACCAGTCTGGTTGCTTTTAACCACGATTTAAGCCCATCGCAACAGCGCAATTTGGAACGCTTTTTGCAAGCTAAAGTGTTGGATAGAACGGGTTTAATCCTCGATATTTTTGCACAACGCGCAAAAAGCCATGAAGGTAAATTGCAAGTAGAACTGGCACAGCAAGAGCATTTATCCACGCGCTTAGTACGCGGTTGGACGCATTTAGAGCGACAAAAAGGCGGCATTGGCGTGCGTGGTGGCCCAGGCGAGAAGCAATTAGAGCTAGATAAGAGAATGATTGGCGTGCGGGTAAAACAACTGCGCGAAAAACTGGCCAAACTTAAGCAGCAGCGCAGCATGCAACGCAAATCGCGCAAACGCTCAAACACCATGACGGTATCCTTGGTTGGTTACACCAACGCAGGAAAGTCAACCTTGTTTAATCGATTAACCCAGTCTGGTGTGTATGCGGCCGATCAACTTTTTGCAACGCTAGATACCACATCGCGCAAAATGTATTTGGGCGATGTGGTATCTGATTACGATGAAAATGGCCAATATTTAGGCCATTCTGAGTTGGTAATATCTGATACCGTTGGTTTTATTAAACATTTACCGACCACCTTAATTGAAGCGTTTGGCGCGACATTAGAAGAGGCTGCGCAAGCTGATTTATTGTTGCATGTAGTAGATATGGTGAGTACAAATCGTGAGGCACAAGTTGCGCAAGTGAACAAAGTACTGCAAGAAATTGGTGCATCGAATGTGCGGCAAGTGCTTGTGCTAAACCAAATTGATAGGTGTGAAAGCTATGGGCTTGATACTACGGCAGGCCTTGAGCGCGACGAATATGGTAAAATTTGCAAAGTACGTGTATCTGCCAAGACGGGTGCGGGGCTTGAGTTTATTAAGCTTGCCTTGACTGAACACCAGCAATATCTAAAACAATTAAGCACTGAAGAAAGTGCATATGCATAACAATTGGAGTGAACAATGATGAAGTTGCCAGCATGGGCGCAGCGTAATAATGAAGGTCCGCCTGATTTAGATGAGGTTTTGCGCGATTTAAGCCAAAAAATTAATAATCTTTTTGGTAAAAAAGGCGGCGGCAACGGCAGCAATCAAGCGCCTAGGGGCAAAGGCATGGATGTGCCTATTTTACCTATTGTGGCTATTATTGCGGCCATTTGGATGGCTACAGGTTTTTATATTGTTGATCAAGGTTCGCTTGGCGTTTTGCAGCGCTTTGGTAAATTTACGACGACAACTGAGCCAGGTCCGCGCTGGCATTGGCCGTTTCCAATCGAATCCGTCACCGTGGTGAATATGGAGCAAGTGCGCCGCTTAGAAGTGGGATATAGAAGCAGTGGTGAGGGTTCTGGCAGCAAAACAAAAGTGCCAAGAGAGGCGTTGATGCTGACAGAAGATGAGAATATTATCGACATGCAGGTGGCGGTGCAATACAAGCTTAAAAGCGCAAAAGATTATGTTTTTAATAATCGCGATACCGATAAATCTGTGATGTCGGCCGCAGAAACCGCTATTCGTGAAGTGGTAGGTAAAAGTAAGTTGGATGACCTGTTACAAAAAGGCTTGCCAGACACTTCAGCACGTATGCAGACGATTTTAGATAGTTATAACACAGGCATTTTAATTACCAGCGTCTCACGACAAAAAGGTGCAGCGCCAGAGCAAGTGAAAGAGGCGTTTGATGATGTGAACCGCGCAGGGCAAGATTACCAACGCCAAATTAACCTAGGTCAAGCTTATGCAAATGATGTGATTCCAAAAGCACGCGGTAATGCGTCGCGCTTGTCGGCAGAGGCAGCAGGTTATAAGCTTAAAGTGGAAAGTGAGGCCACTGGTAACGCCAGCCGCTTTGAACAAATTTTGACGCAATACAACAAGGCGCCAGAAGTGACGCGTCAGCGTTTATATTTAGACGCCCAAGAACAAATCATGTCGAATACTAGCAAGGTAATCGTCGATCAAAAAGGCGGCAATAGCTTATTGTATTTACCACTAGATAAACTGATGGAAACATCTCGCGCAGCGAGTAGCGGTTCGGCTGTAACGACTTCTAACAAGGAAGAAGAAGTTTCAAGTAATGAAGAGTCGCGTGATTTAACCCGCGAGCGTGGAAGCCGCTAAGTTTGACTAGAGATAATTCGTGAAAAGAGAATTAAGATGAAAAATATTGGTGTTGGTTTGGTGGGCTCATTAGTGGTGCTGTTAGTGTTGGCTCTGTCGCTATTCACGGTCGATCAGCGCGAATACGCCTTAGTATTCAGGTTGGGCGAGCTTGTTGCAGTTAAAAAAGAACCAGGACTTTATTTAAAAGTACCGTTTTTAGATGATTTAAAATTTTTCGAAAAACGCATTGTGACGCTAGATTGGGAGCAGCCTGCCGAGATTGTCACCAGTGAAAATAAAACCATGACGGTGGATTCTTTTGTTAAATGGCGCATTATAGATCCTGCAAAATATTATGTTTCAGTGAAGGAAGGCGGCGAAGCTGCTGCTGAAGACAGGCTTTCTCAAGTGGTCAATGCGGGCTTGCGCGATGAGTTTGGCAAACGCACAGTGCGTGACGTGATTGCCGGCGAACGAGGTGCAATTATGCAAAGCATGAAAGTTAGAGCCGATAAAGAGGCGCGTCAAATCGGCATTCAAGTGGTTGATGTGCGTTTAAAACGTGTTGATTATTCTGAAGAAATTAGCAAATCGGTGTTTGATCGAATGATTGCTGAACGTAAGCGTATCGCCAATCAATTACGCTCTGAAGGCTCAGCCGCTTCAGAAAAAATACGTGCCGATGCCGATAAACAGCGTGAAGTGATTATTGCTGAAGCGTTCCGCGATGCGCAAAAAGCCAAAGGTGAGGGCGATGCCAAAGCAGCAGAAATTTACTCAAGTGCCTATGGCAAAAATCCAGAGTTTTATGCGTTCTATCGCAGCCAAGAAGCTTACAAAAATAGCTTCAAAAGTAAATCAGACGTGATGGTATTAGACCCAAGTTCTGAGTTCTTTAAATACATGCGCGGAGCAGGCGGTAAGTAGGTGCTGGTGGCAAGTAATCGTAAGGTGCTGCAGTGAATACCACTATTTTAATGGCATTAGGCCTGATGCTAATATTTGAAGGCCTATTGCCTTTTATTGCGCCACAAGCTTGGCGCGAAACTTTCAAACGCATGATAGCGTTTAAAGATGGCCAGCTGCGTTTTATGGGCCTTATTTCAATTGTCGGCGGCTTATTGCTGATGTTGCTTAATCGCTAACTCTGGTTCTCTAGCTTATGCGGTTTTAATTGTATAATAGTGGCTATGCGAAATTGGTTACTCCCCGAATTTATAGAAGACGTGCTGCCTGCTGAGGCCGCCCGCATAGAGCAGCTGCGTCGTAAGCTATTAGATTTATTCAAAGTCCATGGTTATCAGTATGTCATTCCGCCCACATTGGAATACTTGGAATCGCTCATCACTGGCACTGGTCACGATCTCGATCTGGCTACTTTTAAAGTGGTCGATCAACTGACTGGTCGCCTAATGGGCATACGTGCAGATATGACGCCACAAGCCGCACGCATAGATGCGCACATGCTCAATCAGCAAGGTGTTTCACGCCTGTGTTATGCGGGCACTGTGCTACGCACCAAGCCAGATGGCCTTGCGCGCACGCGCGAGCCGCTGCAATTGGGCGCAGAACTGTTTGGTCACGCAGGTATTGAAAGCGATATTGAGATTCAGCGTTTAATGATTAAGGCCTTGCAGCTGCTAGGCCTAGAAGAGTTGCACATTGATTTCAGCCATGTGGCAATTTTCGAGGGCTTGGTTAAAGCGGGTAATATAAATGCCGATTTGGAACAGGCACTTTATGTGGCATTGCAGAGTAAGGATAAAGCCGCTGTGGCGGAACTGGCTGCAGAATTGGATGCGCCTGTTCAACAAGCACTTATTAGCTTGACTGACTTAAATGGTGGGGTAGATATCTTAGAAAAAGCCGAAAGCGTGTTACCAAAGCTGCCAGAAATCGCCCAAGCATTGGCCAATTTAAGCGCAGTTGCTAGCAAATTAAGTGATTTAAACGTTCAAGTTTCGTTTGATTTGGCTGAGCTACGCGGCTATCACTACCACAGTGGTGTAGTGTTCGCGGCCTATGCACGTGGTTACACGGGTCCAGTGGCGATGGGTGGGCGTTATGATGAAGTTGGTATTGCGTTTGGCCGAGCGCGACCTGCAACAGGTTTCAGCTTAGATTTACGCGGTATTGTCAGTGCGCTTGCACCTGCCAGCTTGCCGAAAAGTATTTTGGCACCTGAAGGCAATGATAAGAGTTTACTTAACAAAATTGAGGCTCTGCGTGCCGAGGGATTAGTGGTCATACAGGCTTTGCCGAATTCACAAACCAATGTAAGTGAGCTTAACTGCGATGCGCAGCTTGTTTCGCGCGACGGTCAATGGCTAATCGAAACTCTTAAAACTAATTAAAAAGTTGTAAATTATGGCAAAAGACGTTTTAAAAAATATCTCGGCTAAAAATGTAGTCGTCATTGGCACACAATGGGGCGATGAAGGCAAAGGCAAAATCGTCGATTGGCTTACTGATCATGCTCAAGGCGTTGTGCGCTTTCAAGGTGGCCATAACGCAGGCCATACGTTGGTTGTAGGTCAAGG
>JANLWF010000053.1:0-8912 GCA_031364385.1 Methylotenera sp. | reverse complement strand
CCAGTGAGCGCGGTGATGGTGGGTTTGGTAGTACTGGCAAACACTAATATTGTAAAACACTAGAAAAATCCGCTATTTAGCTTGAAACAACACAAGCTTTCATACTATAATTGCGGTCTTTCTAAAAAAGCAAAGTATTTGGGGATTATCCATGGCACGTGTATGTATGGTAACTGGCAAAAAGCCAATGGTGGGTAACAATGTTTCTCACGCACAGAACAAAACAAAACGTCGTTTTTTACCTAATTTGCAAAATCGCAAATTTTGGGTTGAATCTGAAAACCGTTGGGTAAGCATGCGCATTACCAACAACGCGCTTCGCACAATCGACAAAAATGGTATTGACGCTGTGCTTGCAGGTATGCGCGCTGCGGGTCAAAAAATTTAAAGGGCGCTGAATAGTTTCAGCCAATAAAGGAAAATATTATGCGCGAAAAAATTAAATTAGAATCAAGTGCTGGTACAGGCCACTTTTATACCACCACTAAAAACAAACGTACTATGCCAGAAAAAATGGAAATCAAAAAATTTGATCCAGTAGTGCGTAAACACGTCATTTACAAAGAAACCAAATTAAAGTAAAACTGGACTTGAGTAAGCTATTATTTAAGTGATAAAAAACCCGTGATTGCGGGTTTTTTATTGTCTAAAATTTAGCATCATTCTGGCTTGGCCTCTGTTTTCACAAAATTAATTTTATTTACTCTAAAATCTTTCCAAACATCCATAAACAATGCAGATTGCAGGCCTAATACGCCGCTCTCTGGGTCTGAAACCCATACGGTTAGAGTTAGACCTACGCCATGCTCATTAAAGCCTTTGATGCGCGCTACTGGCGCAGGAGTTTGTAGCACACGTGCATGTTGTTTTGCAATATCTTGCAGTAACCGCATGGCTAGCTCAAGCGGGCTATCTACACTAATGGCTAACTCAATTTGCACACGACCTTTATGTTCAGTGAGTGAGTGATTCACAACCGCCGTCGTAATCAGTGATTCATTGGGGATAATTACATGCGTGCCATCGGGCTTACTAAGTACCATATAGCGCGAGCGCATGTCACTCACCATGCCATAATGTTTGTCCACAGAAATCACGTCACCAATTTGCATAGATCTATCTAGCAAAATAATAAAACCGCTGACATAGTTGCTGGCAATGCGCTGTAAACCGAAGCCCAGCCCCACGCCCAACGCACCACCGAATACTGAAAGCAGGGTAATATCTAAGCCCACTGCTGATAATGCGATGAGCGTGGCTACAAACAGCAATACAATGCGAATAAGCTTGCCCAGCACCACGCGCATATTCATATTGACGTGGTCAGCACGCATGAGCTTATTTTCTAATAATCGACTAATCCATAATGCAATAAAGATGGTAAAAACCACCGTTAATAGCGCCTGCAATACCTGCAACAAATTCACAGGATTTTTGCCGATATTGAAATGCTGAGCCTCTAGGGCTTGAATAATCTGAGGCAAAAAGCCAGTCAGATACAGGGCTAATATGCCCCAAATACTCCATGCTATTACGCTCTCTAGCGCTTTAAGCCAGCCACTAGGTGGAAATAAATAGCGCACAAAATAAACGATTAAACGAATGACGGCCATTGCCAGTAATAAACGGCTGGCGAGCTGTAATAGACCCGTATGCTGCCAGCCCGACAATATTAATTGGCTAAACAAAACTAATGCTAAAGTTGATAGTGGAAACAATACCCTGTTGATACTGCCTATCGCGAGCTTCCAATGCTCTGGGGCTCGTTGCATTACATAACTGCGCAACACTCCGTTAATCATCCATGCTGTTACTGTGGCGATGATAATAAGGCCGGCTTGCCACAGCATGGTTGCGCTCTGCATATCGGTTTGAATTTCTTGCCAAATCAGCTGAATTTCATTATTCATGTTTTATTTATTCACACTAAAATTATTTACAACAAAAAAATGGTCGCCAAACCTAAAAATATAAAGAAACCGCCGCTATCGGTCACTGCAGTAATCAATACGCTGGTACCCACTGCTGGGTCGCGGCCAGATTTATGCATAATCAACGGAATCATCACGCCCATCAACGCTGCAAGTAGCAAATTAAGCGTCATCGCAGACATCATCACCAAGCCTAGTTGATATTTACCGTAAAGTGCATAAGCAACCAAGCCAAGCACACTGCCCCACAACAGACCATTGAGCAAAGCTACACCAAGCTCTTTTTTGATGAGTGTGTGCATATTGTGTGCAGAAATCTGCCCCAAAGCCAAGCCGCGCACAATCATGGTGGTGGTTTGATTGCCAGAGTTACCGCCGATGCCCGCCACAATCGGCATCAGCGTTGCAAGCGCAACTATTTTCTCAATCGAACCTTCAAATAGGCCGATGACGCGCGAAGCCATTAAAGCCGTCATTAAATTAATGGCTAACCACGCCCAGCGGTTTTGCACCGATTTCCAAATAGATGCGAAAAAGTCTTCCTCTTCGCGCAAGCCCGCCATCGATAGCATATCCGATTCAGATTCATCACGAATATAATCCATCACCTCGTTTACCGTTAAACGCCCCACCAACTTATTATTTTTATCCACCACTGGCGCGGTCACCAGGTCATAGCGCTCAAAGGCTTGGGCGGCTTCATCTGCAACATCTTCAGGATGAAACGCCACTGCATCAGCTGCCATTACATCTGCTACATTGGCATCCAAATCGTTCACCACCATGCGCTTAAGCGGCAATACACCTAGCAAAATATCATTTCTATCTACTACAAATAGCTTGTCTGTATGGTCGGGCAAGCTACCCAAGCGACGTAAATAGCGCAATGCCACTTCAAGGGTAATGTCCTCACGAATGGTGACCATGTCAAAATCCATCAGCGCGCCAACTGCGTCTTCGTCGTAGGAAAGCGTGGACTGCAAACGCTCACGATTCTGAGTATCCAGGCTTTCCAGCAGGTCTTGCAGCACGTCTTTGGGCAGGTCGGGCGCTAAGTCCGCCAGTTCATCTGTATCTAGCTGCTCGGCTGCCGCCAGCAACTCTTGCGAATCCATGTCGTCAATCAAACTTTGCCGTACAGAATCAGTGACTTCTAGCAGAATATCGCCGTCGCGATCGGCTTTCACCAGCTCCCAAAGATTTAAACGATCTTCAAGCGGCAGCGCTTCGAGAATATGCGCCACATCCGCAGGATGCAAGGCATCCAATTTCTTTTGTAGTTCTGCTAAATTTTGCTTATGGACAAGCTGCTCAACTAAGTCTTGGCTGTCCAAGTTTTGTTTATGAACAAGATTCTCGACCAACTTGTGCTTCTCCAAAAGAGAAATTACCTGTTGCAGGCTTTCGCTTAAACTCTCTTTTGTGTCATATTGATCGGACATACTTAACCTTAATGCTGATAAAACAGTGTAATGCGCTATTATGATTTATTTTTCTGGGTTTTTTGCTTTTTGCAGGCAAATTAGCGCTTAAAATAGTAGTCATGATTAAACAGCTCACTTTATATTCCACCTCAAACTGTCATTTGTGCGAATTGGCCTACGCGCTTTCGATACCATTAGCTGATGGTCTTAAGCTTACAGTCATTGATATTGCAGATGATGAGGCCTTGTTAGCACAATATGGTTTGCGCATTCCAGTATTGCATCGAAATGATTCAAAAACTGAACTCAATTGGCCGTTTAATCAAGCTGATATTGTTGAGTACTTAAAATAGGTTTTGATCGAAACGATTACCAATAAAAAAGCCAGCTAGTTGCTGGCTTTTTTAACATATAAAACTACTTCATATAAAATCAATTTTTACGCTTCTACTGCTTCAGCGCTGGTATCTGGACGATCAACTAACTCAACCAATGCCATAGGTGCATTATCACCGTTACGGAAACCGCATTTTAAAATACGTAAATAACCACCTTTACGCGCATTGTAGCGTGGGCCAAGTTCGCCAAACAATTTACCAACAATGTCGCGATCGCGTAAGCGGCTAAACGCTAAACGACGATTGGCTAGAGTTGCATCTTTGCCTAAAGTAATCAATGGCTCTGCATATTTACGCAACTCTTTTGCTTTTGGCAAAGTCGTTCTAATAATCTCATGGCGCAACAAAGACACAGACATGTTGCGGAACATAGCCGCACGATGGCTGCTAGTACGATTTAATTTACGATTGCTATTACCGTGACGCATAGTAATTCCTTAATTTTCTTTAATGTTTAAGCTTGCTAACTAGGCTTTTTCGAGGCCAACTGGCGGCCAGTTTTCAAGCTTCATGCCCAAAGTTAAGCCTTTAGTTGCTAATACATCTTTAATTTCATTCAAAGATTTTCGACCTAAATTAGGGGCTTTTAATAATTCATTTTCGCTACGTTGGATTAAATCACCAATATAGAAAATATTTTCCGCCTTCAAACAGTTAGCTGAACGCACTGTCAATTCTAAATCGTCTACTGGGCGCAGTAGAATTGGGTCAACCTGCGGCGCAGATTTCACTTCCACTTCGCTTGGTGAGCCTTCTAAATTGGCAAACACAGACAATTGACCAATCAAGATACGTGCTGCATCGCGAATCGCTTGCTCTGGCTCAATAATACCGTTAGTTTCAACGTCCATGATTAATTTATCTAAGTCGGTACGCTGCTCAACGCGCGCACTTTCAACTTGATAGCTCACTTTGTTAATTGGGCTAAAAGACGCATCTACCATGATAAAACCTAAAACACGGTCTTCTTCATCGGCTTTTTGACGCGCTGGAACAGGTTGATAACCACGACCCATTTCTACTTTAACTTCTAAACTTAGTTTACCACCCTTGGTTAAATGTGCAATCACATGGTTAGGGTTGACAATTTCGGCATCATGGCCTGTATCAAAGTCACCCGCTGTTACCACGCCTTCACTAGATTTGTTCAGTGTCAAAATGGTTTCAGTTTTATTGTTAAGTTTTAATGCCACACCCTTAAGGTTAAGCAAAATATCAACAACATCTTCTTGCACGCCATCAATCGTTGAATATTCATGCACTACGCCATCAATTTTAACTTCAGTAATAGCAAAGCCTGGAATAGACGACAATAGTACGCGACGTAGCGCATTACCTAATGTATAACCAAAACCACGCTCCATTGGCTCTAATGTGACGCGAGCACGCAATGGCGTAATGACTTCAACATCTACCACATGCGGTTTCAAATATTCGGTTGGGTTGTTTTGCATAAAATTCCTCGAGTTATTGGTTAAATGAGTGTTTAAACTAAGTACTAACTACTTAGAATACAACTCAACTACCAATGATTCGTTAATGGTTGAAGGCAAATCATCACGCTGTGGTTTAGATTTAAATGTGCCAGTCAAAGCTTTCACATCCACTTCTAACCATGCTGGGAAACCGCGTTGTTCGGCCGCTTCAAGCGCACTTTTAATACGCAACTGTGTTTTTGATGCTTCAGCAACCGAAACCACATCGCCCGCTTTTACTTGGTATGAAGGAATATTCACGCGTTTACCATTCACTTTAATACTGTTATGGCGCACGATTTGACGCGCTTCAGTACGTGAACCACCTAAGCCCATGCGGAAAGCCACGTTATCTAAACGGCACTCCAGCAATTGCAATAAGTTTTCACCAGTAATGCCTTTTTGACGATCAGCTTCAGCGTAATAGCTACGGAACTGACCTTCTAAAACGCCATAAATACGACGTACTTTTTGTTTTTCACGCAATTGCACACCATAATCAGATAAACGTGAGTTACGACGCTGACCGTGTTGGCCAGGTGGGAAGTTACGTTTTTCAATAGCGCATTTATCTGTAAAGCATTTTTCTGCTTTTAAGAATAATTTTTCACCTTCACGGCGGCACTGACGGCATTTAGGGTCTAAGTTTCTAGCCAAGATAGTTCTCCAGTAATCTTTTTCGCTTAAATTCTGCGTTTTTTAGGTGGACGACAGCCATTGTGTGGTACTGGCGTCACATCGGTAATGCTGGTAATTTTAAAACCAGCTGCATTAAGCGCGCGCACTGCTGATTCACGGCCAGGACCAGGACCTTTAATGCGCACTTCTAAATTTTTAACGCCTGACTCTTGCGCAGCTTTACCCGCAACATCAGCCGCAACTTGTGCAGCAAATGGCGTACTCTTACGTGAGCCTTTAAAGCCTTGGCCGCCAGACGTCGCCCATGAAAGCGCATTGCCTTGACGGTCAGTGATTGTAATAATTGTATTGTTAAATGAAGCGTGCACGTGGGCGATGCCCTCGGCAATATTCTTTTTAACTTTTTTTCTAACACGTACATTAGCTTTTGCCATGTTGTACTATTCCTTACCTATGAATCTTACTTAATCGAATCTTAATAAAATTAATTGCTTGTAAAAGCTTACTTAGATTGCTTAATGGCTTTAACTGGCCCTTTACGCGTACGCGCATTGGTTTTAGTGCGCTGACCACGAACAGGCAAACCACGGCGATGACGCACACCGCGATAGCAACCTAAATCCATTAGACGCTTAATATTCATAGAAACTTCGCGGCGTAAATCACCTTCTACTTTTACTTTAGCCACTTCATCACGAAGTTTTTCCACGTCAGCATCGTTAAGATCCTTCACTTTTGTGGAAGCTAAAACACCAGCAGCAACACAAATTTTTTGTGCTGTATTTCTACCAATACCAAAAATCGCGGTTAATGCGATTTCAGCGTGTTTATTATTCGGGATATTAACCCCAGCAATACGAGCCATACTCAAACTCCAAAACATATCGCATTATGTTGCGACTAAATAAAAAAGCCTTAAATTTTAGCAGCTTGAGTTTATATTTTCAAACTATTTGCGGCAAACTTAAGCATTTTAACAATGCACTACTTTATTACCTACAGCCATTAACCTTGACGTTGTTTGTGGCGTGGGTCTGTACAAATAATACGGACCACACCTCGACGACGCACAACTTTACAATTGCGGCATAATGCTTTTACTGATGCACGAACTCTCATAATTTACCTCAACACCAATTAATTCTATCTAAAAATTTTAAACTAGCGCGCGTTTGCGCCGCCTTTAAAGTTTGCCTTTTTAAGCAAACCTTCGTACTGATGCGACATCAAGTGTGATTGCACTTGCGTCATAAAATCCATAGTCACCACAACAATAATTAACAAAGACGTACCGCCAAAATAAAACGGCGTATTAAATTTCAACCTTAAAAACTCTGGCAACAAACACACCAAGGTAATATAAATAGCGCCAATCAAGGTTAAACGACCCATAATCTTGTCAATATATTTCGCGGTTTGCTCGCCTGGACGAATCCCTGGTACAAAGGCGCCACTTTTTTTCAAGTTGTCTGCGGTTTCTTTTGGGTTAAACACTAAGGCCGTATAAAAGAAACAGAAAAACATAATTGCAGCGGCGAAAAACAAAATATAAATCGGCTGGCCTGGTGACAACACATTACTGATATCCTTTAACCAGTACAGCTTCTCGCTACTACCAAACCAGCCTGCTAATGTCGCTGGGAACAAAATAATGCTTGAGGCAAAAATTGGTGGTATCACTCCTGCCATGTTTAGCTTCAATGGCAAATGCGTGGTTTGTCCGCCATATACTTTATTGCCAACTTGGCGCTTGGCATAGTTCACCGTAATTTTACGTTGCCCGCGCTCAACAAATACCACTAAGGCTGTTACCAATAACACTGCCACAAACAAAAATATCACTAGCGGTATTGAGAAAGCACCAGTGCGCGCCAATTCTAAAGTGCTACCAATTGCATGTGGCAAACCAGCCACAATACCTGCAAAAATGATAATGGAAATACCATTACCAATACCACGTTCGGTAATTTGCTCGCCTAGCCACATTAAAAACATGGTGCCACTCACCAAAGTAATCACAGCTGTTAATCTAAACGCCATGCCTGGGTCTAACACCAAACCCGCTTGTCCTTCCAGTGCAATTGCAATGCCTAAGCCTTGAAACGTTGCCAATACCAAGGTGCCATAGCGCGTATATTTGGTAATAGTACGCCTGCCCGCTTCACCTTCTTTTTTGAGTTGCTCCAATTTTGGAGAAACTACCGTCGCCAACTGCATAATAATGGATGAAGAAATATACGGCATGATACCCAAAGCGAACACCGTAAAGCGTGATAATGCGCCGCCTGAGAACATGTTGAACATGCCCAAAATACCACCGCTTTGCGAATCAAATAACTGCTTTAATACCGTTGGATCAATGCCAGGTACTGGAATATGTGCGCCTAAGCGATACACGACCAATGCGCCCAATACAAACCACAAGCGGCTTTTCAGCTCACTCATTTTTCCAACCGCACCTAAAAGACTATCTTGCGCCAATGCTTATTCTCTTAAGCTTCTGCTACGTTGCCGCCAGCCGCTTCAACCGCAGCGCGCGCGCCTTTAGTTAGCAGCAAGCCAGACAAATTAAGTTTTTTGGTAACTTCGCCAGATAAAAACACTTTTGCAGCTAAGGCGTTGCCTGAAATAACGTTGGCTTGTTTTAACACTAGCAAATCAATGGTATCCACTGGCAAATTATTGAGCTCAGATGTGCGGACATGCGCTGTATCAGCTTTTGTCATCGATTTAAAGCCACGTTTTGGTAAGCGACGTTGCAAAGGCATCTGACCGCCTTCAAAACCAACTTTATGAAATCCACCAGTACGTGATTTTTGTCCTTTATGACCGCGACCTGCAGTTTTTCCTAAACCAGAACCAATACCACGACCCACACGACGGCGATTCTTTTTAGAGCCTTCAGCAGGCTTAATTGTATTTAATTGCATTATCCTTCTACCTTTAATAGATAGCCCACCGCGTTAATCATGCCGCGAATTGCTGGCGTGTCTTGTAACTCAACCGTATGATGCATACGACGTAGACCCAAGCCTTTTACAGTGG